>NZ_CFIDRX010000050.1:0-25046 GCF_984433645.1 Marisediminitalea sp. | reverse complement strand
ACTTACCTCGCCGCGGCCAGACAGGCCAAATACCGGTGGGTAATGGATACCAACTGGCGTTCAGTCGCGCCTATGGTGAACGCCTATAATCGCTTGTTCTGGGGCAATCCTCTCAATAAAACGCGCCGCGATTTGTTTGATTTTGAGATTGGCTATGAGCCTGTGAATGCCAGTCCAGGTGCAAAAGCGGCCAGCGTGCCGCTGAGTGATCCCAAGGCCGACAGAGCGGCGCTGACGTTTTTATTGTTACCACAAGACGATGAACAAACCGATAGCCCGCCGACTGGCCCTAAAACAGCGCCGCCGAGAGGTGAAGTCCGCATTGAACAGGCTGAATTGCTCACCCGGGAAATTTTACGGCTACTTAGTGAAGTTACCTTAGGCACAAAGCTCACCCAACCCGGCGACATCGCGATTCTGGTGAAAAACGGCAACGAGGCGCGCATTGTTCAGCAATCTTTGTCACATCATGGATTACCCAGCGTGTACCTGTCGAATCGCAACAGTCTTTTTGAAAGCGCTGAAGCGGTTGATGTGCTGCGTGTACTGGACGCCATCTGGCACGCCCACGATATGCGCCTGGTACAGTCAGCCTTGTCCAGTCCGCTTATTGGTTTACCTACCACCAAAGTACATGAGTTATTGCAAAATGACGATGCGGCCGATTGGGATGCGCTGTTAACCCAGTTGAGTGAATGGCGCGCAATATGGCAACGACAGGGTGTGCTCAGCATGTTGCTTGGCTTACTTCAGCACCAGTACATGCCACCAGAAACGGGAGCGGAGCGCAGCCTGACTAACTATCAGCATTTGGCGGAAGTATTGCAGGACGCCGCCAAAGGGTACCCTCAGCCAGGCCACCATTTGAACTGGCTACGCAGGCAGGTACTCGACCCGGGACAGGCACAGGAGCAGGTTCAACGACTGGAAAGTGATGCCCGACTCATTCAGATTGTGACACAACACGGCTCCAAAGGATTGGAATACCCCATTGTATTTGTGCCTTTTGCGTCGGAATACCGCGACCCGACCCGGTTTGGCAATACGCTGGTAGATGTCGTGCGTTATTACGATGAGAGTGAGGGAAAACAACAGCAGGTACTGGGGCCCGGTCCGCAATTGCTGGATAGAGTCAAGCGCGAAGCCGATGCAGAAAGTATGCGGTTACTTTACGTGGCCATTACGCGTTCATCCCACCGCTGTTATCTGGGCGTAGCAGAGACCTTACAAAGCGAATTGTCGTCGCTGGGTAAGGTGTTGGCGCGTGCCCAGTTTACCAGTTGGGAGGCTGCTATTCAGGCACTGGTGAACGAAGGGGAAGGACACACAGCTTGTATATCGTCAGTAGATAACCGGGATTTGACGTTACCGCCTGAGCCAGCAGTGTCGCTGGCATGTCAGCGATTCGAACGCGCGCTGGACGATCCATGGCGGTTGTATTCCTTCTCGGCGTTAACCCGACAGGTCGCCCATACGCGTATTCGTCAGCGCGAGTCTGAAATCAATGAGATCACAGCGCCAGAGCCGGTGGTGTCGCCTGAACAAAGTGAACTGCTCAGATACACCTTGCGTCCGGGCGCGCAAAGCGGGAATTTACTGCACGACATGTTAGAAGAACTGGATTTCAGCGAACCGGACTGGCTGGAAACCGCCCCGGTCATTGCGCAGCGCTATGGCATTGATGCTCACGAGCAGCCGGCACTGTTTGAGTGGCTGGAGGACGTACTGGATACCCCGTTACAGGATGTGTTTCAGGGTGATAGTTTCAGCATGAGTAGCTTGCCGCTGCATGACACACTGCGGGAGGCCGAGTTTTACTTCCCGCTTAACGCGGTTAAGCGCCACGCGCTCAGTAAAGCGCTCGCGGAGCACAGGGCTGCTGTGCTTGAGCAACCGCTGCCAGTAAATCTGGAGGGGAGCGCCCTGGCGGGCATGATGCACGGCTTTATCGATTTGATATTTAAACGCGGCGATCGCTATTACGTTGCCGACTATAAATCGACCTATCTGGGCGTCGGGGAGCACCATTATCAGCCAGATAATCTGGCCCTCAATAACATGCAGCACAATTACGACCTGCAGTACCTTATATACAGCGTGGCGTTACACCGTTTTCTGGCAAAGCGTATTCCTGACTACGACCCGGAGGTGCATTTTGGCGGCGTGTATTATTTCTATCTGCGTGGCATGTCGACGCAACACAGCGAACACAGCGGCGTGTTTTATCATCAATTGCCAGTGAGTACGGTGCTGGCAGTGGAAAAAGCCCTTACCGGCAGTCAAACACTGGTTAGGGCTGGTTCAAATACAGGGAGCGCAATGTGATGTATTCAGGATTCTCCCAATGCAATGCGGCGCTCACAGATATTGAGGCCATTGATTTTTATTTCGCGCAAACCTTGTGTGATTTGCTGAAACAGGACTCGGCCTTCTCCGAAACCGATCTGACGCAAGCGTTTCATGTATTACTGGCATTGAGTGTAAGCCAACGTCAGGGTAATGCGTGTTTAATACTCGACGATATTGCTGACCAAACGCTGTTTACTACGCCGGAAAAAGCCGATTCCGGTTGGGAGTTTTCGTCTTTGCCGAGTTTGCTTGCATTAGCTGGCGGGTTAGCAGCATCACCGTCGTTATTCGGTAAATTGCATCTGATTGATAACCGTTTGTACAGCGCTCGTTATTGGCAATTCGAACAGGATATCAAAGCCGGGATCGCGGCAAGGTTATCGCCTGTTCCTCTTGATGACGAGCAATATCAGCGCGTTGCGGATCTCTGGCCTGCGTTGTTTAATTCGAAACCCGCAGCAGAACAGGACTGGCAGCAGGTCGCGACTGCACTCAGTTTGAATCAGCGTTTCGCGATTATCTCCGGTGGACCAGGTACCGGTAAAACCTACACCATCGCCAGGTTGCTGATGGCTATGCAGTCGGCCTGGAACGGTGAGTTATCTATTATGCTCACAGCCCCCACTGGTAAAGCGGCCCAGCGTTTGTCGGAGTCCATCGATGCGGCATTAAGCACTTTTATGGGCAACGAACCGTTGGCCCGTCTGGGCGATAAGGTACGTCAGCAAGCGATGACACTGCACCGGTTGTTAGGCATGCCGCGCTGGGGCATTAATTGTCGGGTCAACGCCGACCGGCCGCTTAATGCGGACGTGGTTGTGGTTGATGAAAGCTCCATGATTGATCTCGCGCTGATGGCGCGGTTGTTCAGGGCCTTGTCGCCCAATACCCGTATTATTCTGGTAGGCGACCCCAATCAGCTACCGTCGGTAGAAGCGGGCAATGTGTTGGGTGACATACTGGCCGCAGTCCATAAAAGCGCATGTGACACGGTATCGGCAAGAGCTGCAGCACAATTTGCTAAACTTTGTCCGCATTTACCGGCCCTTAATACAAATGAAATTGATAGTCCGGATTGCCATTTCACGCTGATTAATGCGCAACGGTTTGGGGGCGATTTGGCAGAGGCTGCCGGCGCGATTTCTGCAGGTGACGCGCAAACCTTGGTCGAAAGTCTGGATGTGGTGAAACCGCAGTCCGTGGTCAATCTTGAGGGCGTGTCACGGTGTGAACCGCAGAGCCTGGAAAAGCAGTTTGCACAAACAGCGAAAGCCTGTTTTGAATCTATTAATCAGGCCGGAAGTTTAAGCGATGCGATGCAGGCGTTGCAAAACGTGCGCTGGTTAACGCCGTTTCGACAAGGCGAGTTTGGCGCCATAGCGCTGAACGAACGTATCGAAACCCTGATGTCACCAACGGGGAGCGCCGGGCAGTTTTACCGGGGTAAACCCATTATGGTGGTGGAGAATCACTACAGTTTGCGGTTATTTAATGGTGATGTCGGGATTGTGTGGCCTGCAGCTAATGGGCAACTCAAAGCCTGGTTTGTGGGGGATAACGGCGCCTTTCGGGCGGTCCCGTTGACCCGGCTACCGCGATTTGAAACTGTGTATGCCATGACAATTCACAAATCCCAGGGCTCAGAGTTCGCGCAGCTATTGCTGTGTTTACCTGAACCGCCTTCTAAACAGGCGGCAGCGATTTGTACCCGCGAACTGGTTTATACCGGCCTGACCCGGGCTAAACGCGGTTGTATGATCATGGCTGAGCCGAGTACATTGCGCAGTGCCGTAGCGTTACAACAGCGCAGAAAAACCGGTGTTAAGCAGGCGTTAGCACCTCTGTTTAACGGCTTATCCGATGGCGTTTAATCGCTTTCGATGAAATACAACAGGCAGTCGCTTTTGGCAATGTCGCTACGCGTCGTTACCATGAAAAACTTCAGCGGTTTAGTGACGGTAAGCTGGTTGTTGTCGGCACTGAAATAGTGTTCAACCAGCTCACCCGCCTGGTGTCCGCCAAGACGAAAATGTTCAAGTTTTTCGTGGTCTACCCAGCCCAAAATGTCGCCGGGTTGTGTGGTACCAAAGTTGCGCTGTTCAATATCCTGACGAATGGTAATACTGGCCCCAAACACGGGTCGCTCGGCAAATGCCAGGGTCGCCTGTTTGTGTATTTCAAGCCGGCGAGGATGCTGCAGGATTTCGATATCCTGACGAGTCTGGTAAACATCTTCGGCAGATAAAAATGACACCAGGCCTTCGTAAGCATTAATATGTGCACTGTCATCCTGTGCACCGCCAGCCTCTATTGTGACAATCGGGCAACAAAAGGGCACTTCCATGACGGCCCCCAACTCAATATCAGTATGAATAAACCAGCGGGTAAAATGCGAAGCCAACGCCTGGTGCATAGGTGTTATTCGTCGGCTAACGCTAAACGCCGGACCACTGCCTGAGGTATTGTGAACATCCACGATGGCTTCAGGTGCCAGGTCAACAAGGTAGTCGATTAACTGCTTTGCCAGGTGGCCTTCGTCACCTGTGTAAGGTGGTTTAAAACAACGATTGATGTCTTTGTGTTGTGGCAAAGCCCGATAACGAAAACCGGGAGCGGCGATAGCCGCGGGCACAGAGACAACGAAGAAAGTGGTGTCGGCAAGGGGCTCAAACTTTTCTTTGAGTAATTTGTACAGCGCAAGAAAACCCGAAGGCTCGTTGCCATGCAGCAGTGTGAGAACAGCGCGACGTCGCCGCGTTTTGCCTTTTAATTTAATGATCGTCGGGCCCTGCAGGCTTTCTAAAAACTGGAAACTGGATGTCGGTAACTCAAGGTCTTCTGCATTAAGCAGTTGAAATCCTGGTATCGTGGGGGTGGCAATGCGTGCAAATCCCATGATTACTCCCAATTGGCAACGGGCTGGCCGTCGAGACTGCGTTGATAATATTGCCGGCATAATTCAGGCAGCACGTGGTGGGGCGCAAGATTAGCACTCAGGCGCTGAAATGCGCTGAGCTGCCAACTGGCGCCGGTTTGTCGGCTTGCCAGCCGGTGTTCAATAATATTCAGATAATGGTCGCGCTCCGTCTTATCGATACCTATTGACGCCAGGCCCTCATCAGCGCGGGGTAATAAGTCAGCAATGACATCTGTCACGCGCTGCTCAGACAGTCCTTGTTGGCGCTGCTGTGGCCAAATAATCCGGGCATTCAACCCGTATTGTGCACAGCGATAAAAATTGTGCTCTGCAAAACGAAAAGGCAGCCGGCGAAGGTAGGTTTCACATTCGCCAGATAATGCCTCAACCAATCCCACCTGTAATGCGGCGTTGGCCAGCATGTCATCAATCGTTGGGCCTGCCGGCAAACTGCGGTATTCGATTCTGACGTGACCTTTTTGACCGGGTTGGAGCACCGCCCTGTTCCAGCTCCACACCGTACCATGGTGAAGCAAGAGTTCACTGAATGGCTGAGCCGATTCATCCATTCGTTCAGCAGTGACCGGCAGAATTGGCGGGTAAAGCGCAACACTCTCGGTGAGACATTCCGCCACGCCCTGACGCAACCAGCCATTGCCAAAGTTGACACGGGCAGGCTGGCGCCACCGACCGGTTGCATGGTCGCGATAATCAATGGATTGTTTAAACAGCGCGATTCGGGTTTCCTGCCACAAGCGTTTTCCCAGGAAAAACGGCGAATTCCCCGCCAACGCAAGTACTAGAGGCGTGGTTAGCTGCGCGGCATTATAGTATTCAGTGAATTGATTTGCCGGTACGCGATGATGAAACTGAAACGAGGTGTTAGCGCCTTCCAGTGTGACCTCTTCGCATTGCGTTCTGACGGTGTCCTGCCCGTGAATATCGATTTGGAACGGGCCCTTATTGAGCCCCTTTAGCGCGCTGGTCAGGGCTTTGTAACGCGGACGGTTGGTTAAAAAATCAAGGGTAAGGTGGTGGTTTGATAGCGTAGGCAAAATGCCGATGGCAACGGCATGGCCATCATACAAACTCGCGGTTTGGTCAATAGCCCGGGTGCCCTGGCTTAGTTGACGCTTTAAATGGGTAAAAGGCTTACCACGGGCGTCGACCGGGTCAAGGTTATATTCAATGTTGTACTGATTAAGCTCTTCCTGCAGACCCGTTACTCTGGCTTTTCCAAGCACCGCTTCGTTGAGAGCCGCTGGCATAAAGTGCCGGTCGATTAGGTACATCTCAAGCTCAGCGCCAAAACTTACCTCAGGCCGGTTATAACAAGGCTTTTCAAGCTCTCTTTCAATTTGAGCCAGTTGCTCGTGCAGGCGACGCTCAAACAGGGTTGTTTGCGCCCGGGTAACGTCGTGTTGATGAAACTGTAAGCCCATGCTCGCTTTTTAATGTAACGAATTTGTAATGATTGAAGAGTAGCGAGTGACCTGATCTCGCGTGTTGATACAGATCAAGCGTGTTTTTAGTTACGGGATTCTGATGTCCGGTGGGAAAGAGTTTGCGATCTGGATCAATTTTTCGCGAAAAGTGACTTTTTCATCCGCATTGTTGGGGCATTTGTCACTTGCGCATGGTGTTGGTGGGAAAATTTGGGTAATTTGGTTTTAAACACGTCTGCAATGCGTTTGCAGTATAACAATGACATCACCACGGGAAACGGTTCGGGAGGAAAGGGTGCGCATACTCATTTTAGTGCTCAGTGCTTGTTTGTTGAGTAATGTGGCTTTGGCTGCAACCAGCATAAAAACACTGACAAAATCCATGCAAAAACAAGACGGGTTTATTCCTGTTTTTTACGACAAGGAAAACGACAAGGTTTATCTTAAAATCAGTGCGTTCGACACGCCACTGTTGTTCCAGTCGAGCTTGCCACATGGTGTGGGGTCGAATGATATTGGGTTGGATCGCGGTCAGTTGGGCGCAACGCGGTTGGTGCAGTTCGAGCGTTATGGCAACAAAATTCTGCTTAAGCAACTGAATACGGATTACCGGGCCAGTGCTGAGAATCCGGCGGAAAAAGCCAGTATTGATGAAGCCTTTGCTGATTCGGTGATTGCTGGCTTTGTGATTCAGGCGGAATCAGACGGTGCGGTGGTGATTGATTACACCGAGCAGTTATTCAGCGATATTCACGGCATTGCCGAAAGACTAAAAAGCAGAAAGCAGGGCACGTTCAAAGCTGATCCGAAGCGCAGTGGCGTGTATTTACCGCGAACCAAAGCGTTTGAACTGAACACGGAGCTTGAGGCGCTGGTGACATTTGGTGGACAAGGGACCGGTGCTTATCTTCAGCAGGTCACACCGGATGCGGATGCCGTTACCGTGCACTTACATCATTCGTTCGTGGCACTACCTGACGATGGCTATGAGCCACGCGCTTTTCATCCGTTTTCAGGGTACTGGAAACACGCTTATCAGGACTATTCCGCGCCCATTACCGAGTCCATGGAACAGGCGTTCATTCGCCGCCATCGACTGGCTAAAAAAGACCCGGGGGCTGCGATAAGCGAACCGGTAGAACCGATTGTTTATTACCTCGACCCGGGCATTCCAGAACCGGTTATGAGCGCATTACGCGATGGTGCAAGCTGGTGGAATCAGGCTTTTGAAGCCATTGGTTACAAAGATGCGTTTCAGGTGAAAGTGTTACCGGAAGGCGCCGACCCTATGGATGTGCGTTATAACGTGATCAACTGGGTACACCGCGCTACGCGTGGCTGGTCATACGGCTCATCGGTGGTTGATCCGCGAACCGGAGAAATCATCAAAGGTCATGTCACACTGGGCTCACTGCGGGTGCGTCAGGACTTTCTGATTGCACTGGGCTTAACCAGTCCGTTCACTGACACGGGCGGTGATGTGTCAGCCCAACGTGAAATGGCGCTCGCGCGTATTCGTCAGCTTTCTGCCCACGAGGTCGGTCATACGCTGGGTATTGCACATAACTTTGCCGCCAGTGAAAACGGCCGTGAGTCGGTAATGGATTACCCGCATCCAACCATTACGCTGGATGGCGATAGCATTTCCCTGGACGATGCTTATGACGTAGGCATGGGCGCATGGGATGACTATGTAATTGCTTACGGTTATCAGGATTTTGCCGATGACACAGACGAGGATGCTGCATTACAAACGTTGGTGACTCAGGCGCGTATGGCCGGATTAAAATACAAGTCCGACGCCGACGTGCGCGCTTCTCACCACGGTTCAAGTGACGGGCACTTGTGGGATAACGGCGCTGACCCTATCGAAGAGTTTGATCACTTGTTAGCGGTACGTCAGGTTGCCCTCAACAAGATGGGTCTGAATACGTTACCACCCGGTGCGAGTTTATCGTCGTTAGAAAATGCGTTAGTGCCTGTGTATTTGCTACACCGATATCAGTTAGAAGCGGTGGCCAAGCAGGTAGGCGGCATTGAGTATGAATACGAAAATAAAGGTGATAACAGCAGTGCCAAAGGCGTAAAATTTGTGGCGGCAAGTACGCAAAACGACGCTATGATTCGACTGATTGATGCCTCTGCCCCGGAGGTTCTGTCGCTACCTAAGTCTATTATTAAGTTGTTGCCACCGCCCACCTTTGCTGAAGCGCAAACACGCGAACAGTTTAATGGCAGAATGGGCCGGGTGTTTGACCCGGTGAGCGCTGCGGAGAGTGCGGCAGCGTTCAGCCTGTCATTACTGTTGCATCCTGAGCGTCTGAACCGGTTGGCTTATCAGCACAGTTTGCAGGCAAGTATTCCTGGCGTTGATGATGTGGTACGCAAGATCTTGTCGGTACATTTTTACCGCAAGAAAGAAGTGACCAGTAACCTGGCGATGCGACTACAAATGGTCGCCGTACAATCGATTATTAAAGCGTTACTGGCCAACGACACTGCACCGGAGGTTAAACTGGCCGTTACCGCTGAATTAATGACACTAACGGAGTGGCTGGAAGACGAAGACGATGTGGCGCATTACCGCGCGCTGGAGCATTATCTGAATCACTTCTGGGATACCGGCACATGGCCGATGGCGTTTGAGCCGCAACCCTTACCACCGGGTTCGCCTATTTAAGAGTTTATAAGCGCCGCCTCTGCGGCGCTTTTTTGTTGGCATATAAGCCTACGACTTCTCAGTAATCGTGACGTAATTGGTGAAGCACTTGTAGAGCTGCGTACCGCTGAGTACAGAAGCAGAGGGAAAGTGCAGCATGGGAATGAGATCGCAAGGAGCGGTAATATCGACGCTGCCTTGCTCGTTGTCCAGTTCATCAATGTTGAGTACTTTTGCAAGCAACTCACCTTCCTTCACGTGCTGGCCGGGCTTGGCGCAGTATTGGACCATGCCGCCCCATTGGGTAAACAGGGTTTTGTAGTCACTTAAGTTCACACCAAGGCGAGTCATATTTGCCGGTTGTAACTGACTTTCCGGTAACAAGCCTTTCGCTGTCAGGTAACTTAAAATGCTGGTAGCATCGATTTCACCTTCGTCAAAATCGATGACTTCCTGACTGCCCATTTCCAGCGTAAAGGCTTCGACGCCGAAATCTACCTGACGTTTGTCGCGTTCATTCAGCAAATTAGTCAATGTCCACCAGGGACAGAATGTGGCCTCGTCCAATGCACCGGCAAACACATTGGGTATGAAAATACAGTGCGGAAAGTTAAACAGGGTAGCACTGGCTTTGGCATATTCGGGAATGTAAATGTGCCGGGTCGACACCGGACCATTATGCAAATCCAGCACATAGTCTGCATCAACGGCCATTTGTTGCAGGCGCAGGTTGAGCTGCTGTGCCAGACCCAGTCCCCAGGGGCTGGCTAGTTTGGTTTCTATGGCCTGGCGCCAGTGATTTCTGAATCGTTGTTTTACAGACGCAACGGACTCTTCAGACGTTACCGTTTTTGCAAACTCAGCGACTTCGCTGGCATCGTAATAATAGCCTCTGTTCCAGTTGGTGCCGTTAACCGGGTCAAAACGGCCCAGAGTGTATTCTCCGGCTTTAATATTGGTGCCTACCGGGTTGCAATTCGGAACCAGAATGATTTCACCACTGATCGGCATGTTTTGCAGCCACTGGATCAAGTGGTAAATCACCACATTGCCCTGGACTTCCGCACCGTGAATGGAACTTTGGATATACACTTTGGGGCCAGGACGTTTGCCTTTGATATGATACACGGGCACGTTCATAGCGCGGCCCGAGGCATTTTGGGCTACCCGGATATGTGATTTATTCACGGTATTGATCATCGTTCAGGTGTTCTCTTTTTGTTTTCCCTGACACACAGGGCAGTGTTGATTAGTCGGGATGGTAAATTGAGCCCATTGCATCGAGCGACCATCGTAAGTATGCAACACTGCGGCCTGGGTAGGGGATTGGTTAATCAGGTACAGTAGGGCTATATGAGCTTGCTGCGTGCCAACCATATTGACTACCGGAGAGAAAATACCGGCTTCCGTGCAAGACAAATCTGACGGTTGCATTAGCGCACTCAAACATCCGTAGCAGGCGCTTGATTGCGTTGGGTCGACCAGCATAAGCTGGCCTTCGAAACGAATGGCCGCGCCGCTGACCAAAGGCGTTGCGTGTTGGTAGCAAACCGCATTGATGGTTTCGCGACTTTGCAAGTTGTCGGTGCAATCCAGCACGATGTCATGGGCAGGTATCAACGCTTGTAGCAAGCTGTCATCAGCCCTTTTTGATAACGTCTGAATGGTACACTCCGGATTAATAGTATAAAGCCTGTCCCGGGCGGCTTGTACTTTGCGCATGCCAATTTGCTGATTGCTGTACAAACACTGTCTGGGCAAGTTAGTCACTTCTACAATGTCTTCGTCTACCAGTGTGAGGTGGCCAATGCCGCTACTGCACAATTGTTGCGCCGCACTACAGCCCAATCCGCCAATACCAATAACCAATACCCGGGCCTGTTGCCAGCGCTCCTGACCGTCGAGGTCAATTTGCGGGAGCACAATTTGCCGGTTATAGCGCAAAGCCTGGGCATAACGAAGGGGTTTTGGCATAGTTAGCACTTTGATAGCGTTACAATAAAGCGCATAATGTACCAAATTTGACAGTCTGGTCGCAGCAGAATTTTAAAGGACGTTTATGACTACCGAAGCTTTACCCGTCAATATTGCCATTCTTACCGTCTCTGATACCCGAACCCTCGACACCGATACATCAGGGCAATATTTGCAGGAAGCCGTTGAAGCCGACGGTCACAAAGTGATTGCCAGAGAATTGGTTGCAGATGATATCTATCGTCAGCGTGCAGTGGTGTCTGCCTGGATTGCCGACCCGGCCGTTGAGGCTGTAGTGGTTACGGGAGGAACCGGCTTTACCGGACGAGACTCAACCCCAGAAGCGTTGCGGGTGTTGTTTGACAAAGACGTTGACGGCTTTGGCGAATTATTCCGTTATTTGAGCTATCAGGAAATCGGGACGTCCACCGTACAGTCACGAGCCATCGCGGGTTTTGCTAATCGTACGGTCATTTTCTGTTTACCTGGCTCAACCGGCGCTTGTCGGACGGCGTGGGAGGGCATTATTCAGTCGCAGCTAAACAGTACCCATCGCCCGTGTAATTTCGTAGGCCACCTGAAAGGAACCATGTAAATGGGGTTGTCACATGTAAATCGTCAGGGCGAAGCCAATATGGTGGATGTCAGTGACAAAGCGGTGACTGCCAGAGAAGCCATAGCACAGGGCACCTTGTTGCTTTCTCAGGAAGCGTTTGCTGAAGTCAGTGAGAATCGTGCCGCTAAAGGTGATGTGCTGGCAGCTGCACGTATTGCTGGTATACAAGGCGCTAAACAATGCGCCAACCTGATCCCTTTATGCCATCCATTAGCACTAAGTAAAGTGGATATCACTTTTGAATTTGATGCAGTATCGCCCAGCATTGTGGTGCAGTGCCGGTGCAAATTAAAAGGCCAGACTGGTGTTGAAATGGAAGCCCTTACCGGTGTTAATGTTGCACTTCTGACCTTGTTCGATATGTGCAAAGCGGTCGATCCCAATATGACAATGACCGGCATTCACGTGCGGGAAAAACGCGGCGGCAAAACCGGAGACTGGCAACATGGTAACCGTTAAGTTTTTTGCACAAGTCAGGGAATTGGCTGGCGTGGAGAGTCTGCAAGCCCCGTTGCCACAGCCCGCTTCCGTTGATGCGTTACGCAATCAGCTTATGCAGCAGTCGCCTGCGCTGAACGAGGCATTGCAAGGCAATGTGCTGATGGCACACAACCAATCGCTCTGCGACGGAAACACGGTAATCGCAGAGCAGGATGAAGTGGCGTTCTTCCCGCCTGTCACCGGAGGGTAATGGTGTTCGCACGGGTACAAAACAACGACTTTTCTCAGCAGCAGCTTTACGATGAATTAGCGGCTGATTCGGTGTTACAAGGCGCTGGTGCCATTGTGACATTCACCGGTCTGGTTCGCGATTTTAACGCACAGGGCGGGATCCAGGGGATTGAACTGGAGTATTATCCAGGCATGACGGAATCCGCTCTGGAGGCTCTATTGGCGCAGGCATCACAGCGTTTTGATATTGTTGACGCCGGTATTGTTCATCGGGTTGGCAAGCTTGCGAATCATGCGCAGATCGTGTGGGTAGGCACGGCCTCTCAACACCGTGAACAGGCTTTTCTAGCGGCGACATATATCATGGATATGCTAAAGCAATCGGTCCCAATCTGGAAAAAAGAGTGGCAAGACCACGAGGCTTGCTGGGTCGCGGCCAAAGCCGATGACGATAAAGCGGCAATGCGGTGGTTAAGCGCAGAAAAAGGGCCTTCATGCAACAAAGCGTAAAAGGATTGCCCTCCCTGATTGTGCTGGCTGTCGGTCTGCTGTGGCCTTCTGTGTTGATAGCTGAAAGCACGCCACAACCTGTCACGCTGAATGTGGCTGTGGCGGCAAATTTTGCCAAACCGCTCGCCGAACTGGCTCGTGACTACGAAACAAAAAGTGGCAATACCGTTCGCATCACTGTTGGGTCCAGTGGCGCACTGTTTGCCCAAATCGTGCATGGCGCGCCATTCGATGTGTTTTTGTCTGCTGATGCAAAGCGCCCCGATGCGCTGGTAGAGCAGGGCCTGGCTCACACTAAAGACGCCCTGATTTACGCACAAGGCAGACTGGCTGTAGCAGGCGCAAATGAAAACGGCCTGAACGCATTACGCGACGCAACTGACGCAACCCGTATCGCCATCGCCGATCCAAGACTCGCGCCATACGGTAGCGCGGCACAACAGGCGTTAACGGCAATGGGGCTATGGTCGCAACTGTCTGCGAATCTGATACGCGGCAGCAATATTCAACAAACTCTGCAATTCTGGCAAACCGGCAACGTTCAGTTAGCGATAGTGGCGGCGTCTCAATGCATTGGCTACCAGCTCAATTGCACGTTGATTGATGCGGGCTTACACCAGCCGATTATTCAGAAATTGGTGGTAGTGAGTCGGTCAGCGCAGGTCTCCGCCGCCCGAGAGTTTGCCGGCTTTATGGTGTCTGATGACGTCCAGCAACAGTTAACGGCGTTAGGGTATTTACCGCTAGCTGCCAGTGCAGGTAAGTCATAATGGATATTCAGGCATTGTGGCTAACTGCCAGACTGGCGCTGGTGTCAACGCTTATCCTAATGGTCATTGCAGTGCCGCTGGCATGGGGATTAAGTCGCTGGCAGGGCGCGGGTAAAGCGCTGGTGCAAGCTGTCATTGCGTTGCCATTGGTGTTACCGCCTACCGTACTGGGCTTTTACTTGCTTATCGCGTTTTCGCCAAATAACGCGTTTGGGCAAACTTGGCAGGCGCTGTTTGGCACGCCGCTGGCCTTCACCTTTGAGGCGCTGGTAATAGGCTCCGTTCTCTATTCGTTGCCTTTTGCTGTGCAACCCCTTCATGCCGGGTTCTGCCAACTGCAACCGGCGTTGCTGGATACCGCCCGCATGCTCAAATTGCCGGGTGTTGCCCGCTGGCGCTACATCGTTTTGCCAGCTATTGCGCCTCATGCACTTATTGCAGCCGGCTTAAGTTTCGCGCATACCATCGGAGAATTCGGGGTTGTGCTGATGATTGGCGGCAATATTCCCGGTGAAACCCGCGTCGCCTCCATTGCGTTATTCGACCACGTTGAAGCACTGGACTACACACAAGCGCATCAACTTGCTGCAGTGCTGCTGATTATCTCGCTAGCCATGCTGGCTATGTTGTATTGGCGGCAGGGCAAAGGAGGTATGCAATGGCGTGTCATGTAAGTTGTCAGCGCGGTGATTTTACATTGTCAGCGCGTCTTACGCTGGGGCCTGACATTGACTGGCTCGGCGTTGTTGGGGCGTCTGGCGCTGGCAAAACGTCGTTGTTGCGATGTCTGGCCGGGCTCGAGTCTGCGGCGCAGGTTGAAGGTTTTGCGTCCTGGGCTCATCCGGCCGGGGATAATATTGTGTTGGTTTCAGCGCAAACACCGCTGTTTCCTGCTTTGAGTGTGGAGGAGAACCTGCAGGTCGTCGCCCGGTATAACGGTGTGACTGATGAGAGCTTTCAAAGCGTGGTTGATGATTGCGAATGCAGGCATTTGTTAGCCAAAGCCGTTACCGCGCTGTCGGGCGGAGAAACACAGCGTGTCGCGCTAGCCCGGGGCCTGCTGGCAAATCCTTCGGTATTATTGATGGATGAAAGCACCAGTGCCATGGACACAAAATTGCGAACACGGGTTCTGCATAAGCTCAAACGCCGCACTCAGGGTCTCTGTAAGGTGATTTGGGTGAGCCATGACTGGCAGGATATAGCCCGGTACAGTGATGAAGTGGCGGTACTAAGACAGGGTAAAGTGACCATTCAGGACATGCCGGCAAACGCACTTTCACAGGCAGAGGCAAGTGAGCCAGTAAGTGCATTGCAAGGCTGTTTACTTCAAGGCCCGATAGTAGAGCATGAAGATGAATTTACTGTTTTTGCGGTAGGGGAAAACAAAGTGGTTACACGCGCGGTGGAGCCGGGGGAGAAAAACGCGAGTTTATTGGTGGATGCCCGTCAGGTTTTGGTGTCTCGAAACCCCCTGGCGCCTGCGCAAATAGGCTACGTTAACCGTTTGCCTGTGCAAGTTAAAAGCCTCGATACCGATTCCGAGACAGGTGTTCAGCGACTGACTCTGAATTGTGGCAACCAGACGCTTTTTGCGTTGCTTGAAGCCCCTGCCGCCCGACATCTTGCCATACAGTCAGGAGAAGCTGTATATGCGTATTTTGGCGCTGGCTCACTGCCTGAACCTGCGCGCGCTTAAATCACCCGCGAATAGCGTTGTTGGTGTAACTGACCTGCCAGGTAAGCGTCAAAACTCATGCTGATAATGCGAATTAACAACCGCGCTTTAGGCGCTACTTCGATGGCACTGCGTGACAAACCTACCAATCCATCCAAAATAAACGGCGTCAGTTTGTCGAGTGATTCTGAAAAATAGTGGTGAAAGTCGATGTCCCATTTGGTTTCGATAGCATCGATGTCCAGATACAGATTACACATCAGCGCCAAGATCACATCGCGGCGAATCATGTCGTCGCGACTCAGCTGCGTACCTTTCACTACAACAGAATTTTGCGAATCCAGTGCGGCGTAATAATCGTTAAGGGCCTTGGGGTTTTGCCCGTACATGTCGTAAACCGCAGAAATGGATGAGACGCCCAATCCCAGCATATCCAGCTCGCCCCGGGTGGTATAGCCCTGGAAATTACGATGGAGCTTGCCTTGCTGTTGTGCAATAGCCAGTTCATCGGATTGTTTGGCAAAATGGTCCATACCAATGAGGGCATAACCCGCCTGTGTTAGGCTGGTCATCGCCAGCTTCATCAGCGCGAGTTTAGTTTCTGCACTGGGAAGCCAGGCATCTTTTATTTTGCGTTGCGCCGCAAAACGGTCAGGTAAATGCGCATAGCTGAACAGCGAAATACGCTCGGGATCCATGGCTTTAACGGCAGCCAGTGTCGTTTTAAAGCTCTGTTCAGTTTGGTGTGGCAGGCCATAAATCAGGTCCAGGTTGACTGACTCGAAGCCGGTTTTTCGCGCATGTGACACCAGCTCAGCGATATGAGATGTACTCTGCACCCGGTTGATGGCCTGTTGTACGTCGTAATTGATATCTTGTACACCTATACTCAGGCGCTTGTAGCCCAGATTTGCCAGTCCGGTCAGATAGACTTCATCGACATGGCGCGGATCAATTTCAATGCTGCACTCAGCATCGACCTTAAACGCAAAGGCTTGCTGTAACATTGTCATCAGTCGGGTGTGTTGTTCAATAGTGAAAAAGCTCGGTGAACCACCGCCTAAGTGCAATTGGCCTACTTTGTAGTGAGCGAATGCCTTCTGTCGCAAGGCGATCTCTTTGGCCAAATAGTCCAGATAACGGTCGGCTTTGTCGGCATGTCGGGTAACGATTTTATTGCAACCGCAGTAGTAGCAAAGCTGGTGACAAAAAGGAATGTGTACATATAGCGACAACGCGTTGGTCGGGCTGTCAGCCGCAGCTGTCAGTAAACTGGTATCGTTGACTTCCGTATTGAATTCCAAAGCGGTGGGGTAGGAGGTATAGCGAGGACCATTTAAATTGTATTTGCGTAGCAGGGCAGGGTCAAAAAAGTCAGGCGTTGGGGTCATGGTTGGCTCGGATCTCATTACGGTAATATTGTTGCAATGAGGCTAGCCTAACGGAATGGCCGAGATCTTCCTTGATCTCGTTCAATAAAATACAGGAATCCTTAAAATTGTGTGCGCACGGTAACGCCGAAGGTGCGTGGCATACCCGGATACGCCATGATTTTTCCGGTCTGTACCGGAACATCAAAACCATTTTTGGCGACGTAGTCAGTGTCGAACAGGTTCTTACTCCACAGAATAAGCTGGCTTTGCCAGGCTGGGATTTCCCATAACCAACTGGCGTTTACGATATCGAAAGCGTCGACGTGTTTGTACGGGTCATTAGTGTCATCAAGGAACAAATCCCCCGTGTACTGATAATCCAGTCGCAGGGTAGTGGGGAAACTGAACACGTCAGCATAATGCTCCACACCCAGGGTGTATCGGGTCTGCGGTTCAAAGCCTACCCGGTCACCAGCGCGAGAACAGAATGGGTCTGAAGGCTGTTGTCTGCCCGGGTCGCCGATGCCTGTATGCCAGGTATAAGCAACCCAGCAACTGCCGTTATCAAATTCATCAAAATGTGCCAGTGTGCGGGCGAAATTAAGCGTAACTTGCGTACTGGCGAGCGGTAGCCAGGTTAAGTCAACCTCCAGGCCTTTTGTCTCGATGGTGCCGGCATTTTGCAAATTAAATCCGGTGCCGGTAAAGGTAGTGGCCTGAAAATCGTCAATATCGGTGCGGTGAACCGCAAGGTTGATCCGCAAATCCTGCTCTGGAAAGTCTTGCTTTAATCCCAGTTCCAAGGCATTGGATTTTTCCGGGTTAAATACCGGGTTAAATCCTGGCGCAATGCGATCAGTGTTAATACCGCCGGATTTAAAGCCATTCGCCCAGGACGCATAGATTAGCTGATTAACTGCAGGTTGATAGCTTACTTTTACAGTGCCACTGACGTTGTTATACGACAATGATTCCTGCATGGGCGGACGAGGCAATACCGATGCCGTATTTAAAAAGTAGAATCCCCAGCCGGCCGTTTGAAACGGTGCGACTGCTGCCAGTGATGCGGAGTCGGGCAGGGAGCCAGAGCCTAGTGCTGCGCCAATGGCTGCAAGCGCCGGACCCGCTGCAAATGGATTGGGTATGTCAGCGGGATCCATCGACAAGCCATCAATGCCTGGCCCGGTTTCGGTGTATTCGCCGCGCAGAGATTTGTCTTCACGGGTAAATCGGAGCCCCGTTGTCAGCGTCCATTCCTCAGCAAACTGCCAGTCTGATTGTGCGTAAAGTGCAATGCTGTCCTGGGTTTGATTGGCGGTATGATAAATATCCGTGCCGCCTGGCGTAGCAGCGGCAGCAGGCGCAATGAAGCCGCCCGACAACGCACTTAACGTATTCAGGCCTTCAACCAATGGCGTTAGTTCGCTGGCACTTGCCGTAAAGAAGGTAGGAAAGTCATCGCCAATATGATTGGTAAACGCCAGATCCAGTTTTTGGTGAAAAAAGAACGCACCAATAATTGCGTTGAAATCTGCCCGGCTATAGTGCAACTGCAATTCTTGCGAGACAGCCTGTTGATCAGCGTCATTGGTCGTGGATAACAAATCAGCGTCACTAAAATCCGTATCCGTATAGTCATAGCTATCGAACTGACGATAGGCACTGATAGAAACTAACGACAAGCTATGATTGACTTGCCAGTCAATCTGGGCAGACAAGCCTTTGTCCTGCATGCGCGAACGCGGAGAGTCAGACAATGCCGTTTGGAAATTAAAATAGTGTTCGCGGGTATATAGCGTTGCACCTAATAGCGGAGAGCCTAAAAGCGCATCGGTGCCTAATTTGCCGGGAATGGCGTTAGCCTGTGTATTGTCCTGCCAGGTCAGCGCCGCGCAGCAACGTTCATCCAGTTCTGCGTAATCGGCAATGAACCTGACTGATACATCGTCGTTCGGTGTGAACCGGGCCTGTAATCGAATACCTGAGCGGTCGCGGTTATTGAGTTCGGCGTCGGGGTGATTAACATCATCTACCCAACCATCGCGTTGTGAACTAAATCCGCTCACCCGAAATGCTAACACGTCTTCTTTAGCTGAAAATGAGCTGGCACCGCTTATATTCAGCATGTTGAAATTGCCAGCGCTTAATTGAAAGAACCCACTGTTGTCGAAGTCGGGGGCCTGTGTTTGCATAACGACAGCACCTGATGGCGTGTTTTTACCGAATAAGCTGCCTTGGGGGCCGCGCAGAATTTCAACGCTACTGATATCGACCAGGTCGTTGATCACTGAGTTTTGACGTGCGCGGTAAACACCGTCTACATAAAGGCCTACTGAAGATTCAAAACCAAAATTCTGAGAAGACGTACCAATGCCTCGAATAGCAAAAGCACTGTTTGTGGCACTCTGACTCTGGAATGCTGACAGCGTTGGAACAGTGCGTTCAATGTCAAAAATATCGAAGGCGGCCTTCTCTGCGAGCACATTTCCCGAAAGCGCAGTAACCGCGACGGGCACGTCCTGAAGGTTTTGGGGGCGTTTTTGCGCACTAACTTCAATGACTTCTAATTGTTGTTCGTTGTCTGCCAGAGCTTGTGCTGTCATTACAACTGACGCTAATGGCAGAGCGGCGACTAATTTACGCATCCGCACAGCAGAGGCATGCCGTTTTGTGATCATTGTGGGGTCCTGTAATTACTTCAGTACAACAAAGTAGGCGCAGTGTACCCCAATTAAATGACAATAGAAGTGTCGGGTGATGATAAAAGGGCGCTAAATGGAATAAGCGATGCAAAAAGCATTGCAGGCTTTATAAGCCTGCGCTATTGGGGGAGTATTAACGTAATTGCGTTAGTGCAGGTAAGTGCAGCGTGCGTGCTTCGACATTTGCATCGAAGTGGTTAACCTGCGAAGCCTGGCTGGTTTGAGCGCGAAGCAACAACTGTTTTACGGGTAGGCCATTGGCACTATGACGGGCTTTCTTAGTCATTTGCACCTGACTTTCTTTTGCGGTTTGCATTTCCGTACCGGAATGATCATCTGCGTTTACAAACGGCGCGACGACAATGAAGCTGGCAGCAGTTAAGTATTTCATCATGGTTTTCATATCAGACATCCCCAAATGTTCTGTACATTTATTAAACCCCATCCTGCATAGCAGGGGTATGTTGTGGATCATACATGCGTATTTTTTTTAATACGTTATTGTGGAAATGATGGAACAGCATACCTTTATGGCCGGCTTTTTCGCACCAAAAAGAAAAGGCGCACTAGGCGCCTTATCTGCAAGACGTCTCCGTCTTGCTACCATGTTGACTGGTGTCATGAACACATGGTTTCACGAAATTCTTATAAACGGTCAGTCAGGACCTGAGCAACAGCGTGGTCTTGCAAGCCATTTTCATTGATCCATGCTTGCAGAGTCTTGCCATCTTTTTCTGGTTCTTGCAGGTCACGGCTTGGCATTTTCTTAACCAGAAGCGTACCTACTTCAACCGCGTCGTTAGAGATAGCAGTGCGGATCAGGCTCTGACCGTTGCATGAAATACCTGTGTAGTAATCGTGCAGTTTCAGGCGGTAATCCGATTGAACTGAACGCATTTTTTTACGCAGTTCGCCTTTATCATCAGCACTTACGATAGTGCAGATGTTAGCCAGAGCTTCGTTTACGTCAGCTTGTGCAGTAGCAGATACACCCAGGCCAGCAGTAACAATCAGAGCAGCAGTTTTAGCAAATTTCAACATGGTTAAATCCTCGTTAGATGTTTTTATGTACGTAGCAGTTCGTTTGTTTGTTGAGGCTATTAAAGCGTCTAAAATCGAATGAAAAAACAGCAAGCACCATACATGGGTATATTAGGTAATACGTTATGGAGTGAGTGCGCGGGGGCGTTGGTTTTGAATACTAGCCACGTTATTTGCTATAAATGTAATAGTATCAAACGCTTATGTGTTAATTAGTTGTAGTGCCTTTTGTTTGCTGAGAGTATCCAAAGATTTTTTTTTATACCTCACATAAATATTGAATTCGCGATATTTACTGTATTTTTCAAAAAAATACTATTGACCAGAGTTAATAAAGGTGACTTGTCTAAGAAAAAATGACTGAGAATTTGACGATTCCCTGATGCTCAACAATGCTTATTTTATTCAACTTTCTTCTATCACGTTGTTTGTTATGAATGTTGCCTATGAGCTTTGAACAATTACAGACCGCATTTGCGTTGTCTTCACGCCTTATTGAGTCCAAAACTTTTCACGATTTGAATGTAGCGCTGATTACGATTCTTAATGAAATAGACACTATCAATGACGTTTCATCATACGAGATATTGGGAAACCGAGCGGGGGCAGGGGCGGATGTTGAGCCTCTAATCAGAAAGTTTCCTTTATCGTTAGACGAAAACTTTACCGATGAATATCACGCTGTGGTGAGATATGTGTATAAAGAAGGAACCAGTGGCGTCGGTAAACACGTAATCGGGGACCAGGCGTTTATCAGTATTTACGTTAATAAAGACGAACCACCAGAGAAGTTGGTATTGATCCAGGGCGCAGTGTCGGATTACCACTATGAAATTGTTAAAGGCCTGGCCAGTATTTATGAGTACCAAATCAACCTGTTTGACGTTAAAGAAAGGGATCTGCTGACCAAGTTGCACAACCGTCAGACATTTGTCACGACACTGGAACAGGTCTTAAACTTCTATCGAGGGATAACACCCACCGGAAAAGGCTCTTACATGGCCATTCTGGACATTGATCACTTCAAACAGGTCAACGACAAATTTGGTCACATGCAAGGCGACGAAGTGCTCATACACTTTGCCAATTTAATGCGTAAAGCATTTCGGCATGCTGATTTTTTGTTTCGCTATGGCGGAGAAGAATTTGTGGTTATTATTAACCAAACAGATGAAACAGCGGCACTCGCGTTACTGGACAGCTTCCGTTTAAGTGTAAAACAGTTTAGTTTTCCCTCAGGTCACATAACGGTGAGTATTGGCGTTACTGAAGTCAATTCGTATACACCCATCCCCACAATGATAGAAATAGCAGATGAAGCATTGTACCTGGCAAAACACAACGGCCGGGATCGCATTGAAGTACTGAATAGAAGCACCAAAAGCGTGGTCGACAACGATATAGAGTTTTTTTGAGCAGGCTTTGGTGGTTAGGCAGAGAACTAAAATCTAGCAGAAAAAATAAAGGCGCCTTTCGGCGCCTTTTAATGCAGGGGACTGCTAACCTCCCTGCAACCATGTTGAAATGGTGACATGGTTATCATGCATTTTGTACAGTCGCTTATAGACGACTCTCAAGAACCGAAGCAATTGGGTTACTTTGGTGACCGTTTTCATTGATCCAAGCTTGCAGAGTTTTGCCGTCTTTTTCAGGCGTTTGTAGCTCTTTACTTGGCATCTTCTTCACTAGCAAGGTACCAACCTCAACTGCGTTGTTTTCAATTGCAGTGCGGATCAGACTCTGGCCATTACACGAAATACCTGAGTAATAGTCGTGTAGTTTCAGACGGTAATCTGATTGAACAGAGCGCATCTTCTTACGCAGTTCGCCTTTGTCGTCGGCAGAAACGATATTACAGATATTAGCCAGTGCTTCTTCAACATTCGCGTGTGCCGTACCGGAAAACGCCAAAGTGGCTGTAGCAATAACTAAAGAAGTCTTAACGATTTTCAACATGGTCAGCTCCTAATTACTAAGCAGTATTAATGGTTTAAGTCAGTTTTGTTGTTTTGTTTTGTTGAGTGAATTAAACATCGAAAGCGGCTATGGATAAATGGTATGTGACATACTTAGGTATTTTATTAGATACCAAATAGCTAAGGTTTTCTTCATGCCTGATGTGTAAAAAGTTATTTAAAACAATTGCTTAATCTCGTGCCACGACAGCTTTCGCTGTCTGTCAGTTTGTTGATTTATCGGTGATTCACCTGGTTTTTAGAAAGAAATAAATTTTTATGTTTATGATTTATATTGATTTTTGTATTTTTTGACGCTTAAAAAGAGAAGCCTGTTAGGGGAAAGGACGATTATAACAGGCTATACATATAGGCTTTACTAAGCCGCTTCCGAGTTTGGCGGGGCAGCTTGAAATGATTCCGCGGCCTTAAATAACTGTTCGCGTACCCATTTGTGTGCCGGGTCGTCGGTTGCACTCATATGCCAATAAATATAATAACTGGTCGGCTGCATTGTGAACGGCAGTTCAGCAACAGCCAAATCGTAATGTTTGGCCAGATGATATGGAAGACACGCAATCAGGTTGGTTTTAACTAATACACTGGGTACCGTTAAAAAATGATGGCTTTGCATCGCCACACGACGTTGATGACCTAATTTAGCCAGTTCAATATCAATAGCGCAATCCAGATCTTTACGAGGAGCAATTTTGATATGACCATAGTCTAAAAACGTATCCAAGGTTAACGCTGTCGAAAAAGCTGGGTGTTCAGGCCTGGCTACTGCAACCAAACGGTCCTCGGCAATTTTTCGTTTTTGCAAATAGGGATCGGTAATGGTGGCGCTGTCTGCGTAGAAATCGAGTTGACCACTGGCCATTGCATTAGTGACATCGACGCGTGCGATATCATAGTTTGATATGGCGATATGTGGCGCCTGGGCTTCAATTCTTGCAATAAGCCTGGGCAATATACTAGCTTCTATAAGGTCCCGACAGGCGAATTGAAACGTTTTTTCCGCAATGGAGGGATCGAAATCATGGCTGTGTTGCACACTTTTTCGCAATAGCTCCAAAGCCTGACGTGCGGGGCCGATAATGTTTTGAGCAACTGGCGTAGGTGTCATTGTATGGCCAGTGCGTACA
The DNA here is from genome assembly GCF_984433645.1 of Marisediminitalea sp. Lineage (NCBI taxonomy): Bacteria > Pseudomonadati > Pseudomonadota > Gammaproteobacteria > Alteromonadales > Alteromonadaceae > Marisediminitalea > Marisediminitalea sp. The sequence continues at coordinate 1,240 of NZ_CFIDRX010000050.1, read as the reverse complement.
AACAGTGGGTCATTGAGTAGTTCCCGTAAACGCGACAGTGAATTACTCACAGCAGGCTGAGTGATACAAAGAATATCAGCTGCTTTCGTTAAATTACCCGCTGTGTAAATGGCATCAAACACGGCGAAGAGATTTAAATCAATTCTGTTCAGATTCATAATTAGGGCGCCTTAATTCGCGAACGCCCTTAATGTATCAGTAATATTAATATTTAATCAATTTTTTCATTAGTTTTACGTATCATCCGACCAGTTAGTCAGGGTTATTATCAGCGGTTTTGTCCGAATACTGGCTCAGGTTATTGTCCTTAATGACTTGTCCCAGAGTTTCTCCCCCCTTAGCGCCAAAATCTAGTGTACGGATAGGGAATGGGATCAGGATATCCGCTTCATTCAGGGCTTTTTGTATCGTTACAACCGCTTTATGCCTTGCAATCATAAAGCCGGGCTCACCGGGATAGTCAATCCAGAACCAGACGAGCAGGTTGACGCTGCTGTCACCAAAAGACGCCGCAAACACGCCGGTTTCCTCTTTATCTACAACAAAATCCAATTGATTAATCGCATCGGTGATAACACTGGCGGCCTGCTCCGGATCGTCGGCGTAGGAAATCCCTACAGGAACTTCGAGACGTCGCTTACCGTTGACGCTGTAATTAGTAAGGATGTTCCTGAACAGGATTTTATTGGGAATAATTTCGCGTTGACCAAAAAATGTCATTACATGTGTATTGCGCAGGTTAATAGCTTCAACGGTACCAAACACACCTTCTGCTTTAATCACATCGCCAATTTGAAAGGGTTTTCTTACCCCCATAGCAATACCCGCAATGAAGTTCTCTGTAATGTCCTGGAACGCAAAGCCGATGGCGAGGCCAACAATACCGGCACCTGCCAATAACGATGTAACTGTGCCGCGCAGGCCAATAAAGTCCAGCGCAATGAATATGCCTGCCGTTGCGATAGCAACACGAATAATCGAAGTCAGTAAGCTAACAATTTGCTGAGAATCAAACGTTCTTCGAAGAACGCGTTGGCTGAGCTTACCGATTACCTTTGCGACAACGCCAAATGCTATTGCAATCACAATGGCGACAGCCAGGTTGGGTAAGTGCTTAATGCCCGTTTCCATCCAGACTTGCAGTTTTTCGTTTATCAGTTGCCAGAAGGTTTCAATACCGGGGAATTCCATTAACATTTGCCTCTTATAAAACGTTTTTGCATTACCGTATATCAGCAAG
>NZ_CFIDRX010000049.1:0-25272 GCF_984433645.1 Marisediminitalea sp. | reverse complement strand
TCAAATATGAAACTTCTTTTCAAAGTGTAAACGTATACACTTTACCTTGGCTATTTGCTGCGTGTATTCCATTCTTTCTGAATTCCCTTGTTTTTATTCTTATCCTAATGAGTTGGATGCTTGGCGACATTTCAATTTGTTAATAGCAGGCTGTCCAAAAGCATCACATTCCGCAATAAATGCGCACTATTTTTTCTCGGAATTTCATCGTGAATATGAGTAGGTAGGTGTTTCGCTTGTATCAAATTTAACAAATGAGTTACTTTATTTTTTAATCTTCATGAATTTCATTGATAAACAATTTGTAGCTACGTAGTATTTTCAAAAATCACGTATTTCACAAAAAATTTACATATTCCACATGGTCATTAGCGCTAAATTTGTAAACGTTTTCCTTCCGGGTCGCTTTTCTCGACGCGACGCGGGCTGCGCTCTATTTTGCCAAGTTAAGAAAGCGCTTTCTTGTGCGCTGTTTTGTGTTTTCACCCCTTCAGTACTTTTCGGTTGTGCCGACCAAACGAATACCAATGTTGCTGCTAATCTTGCTGTCATTGAACAATGTAACGTCGATAACACCCTCAGGTTTACTGCACCTGGAAGCGAGTGGGAGGCACATAGCCTGCCAATAGGTAATGGTTACATGGGCGCAACCGTATTGGGTGGTGTGGTCACCGATAAACTCAATATAGCCGAAAAAACACTGTGGACTGGTGGGCCGGGTAGCCGTGAGGGTTACGATTTTGGCTGGCCGCAAGATAGTCAGGAATATCAACAAGTATACCGTGAGGTAACCAACACAATACTCCACGAACGCGCTATGTCACCTGAAGACGTTGCCGCAAAGCTAGGCCGGGACCCGACAGGCTACGGCAGCTATCAGGCTATGTTAGACATTGATGTTACTTTCTCGCATGACGATCAGGTTGAACAGTATCAGAGCGAGTTAGATATGGCGACTGGCCTGGTGACAGTGAGTTATCAGCAACAGCAAACGCGCTATCAACGCGAGTTTTTTGCAAACTATCCAAGTCAGGTTATCGCGAGCCGTTATGCAGCCAAAGGTGAGAAGCGCCTTTTTGCAACCGTTACCCCGTTATTACCTGACAACCGTTCTGTAAATTATCGCTGGCAACAGGGGAATTTAATTATCAGCGGTAACCTGCATGACAACCAGCTGGCTTATGAAGTCCAAATAGCAGCCGCACATGAGGGCGGCGTATTAACGCCTACCGACCGTGGTTGGGAAATTGATGACGCGCAGTCTCTTACTTTATTTGTGGTAAGTGCCACTAATTACGCAAACAGCTTTCCAGAGTACCGCACGCAGCATCCTCACGAAGCGCTCACTGCACGGTTAAACGCGGCCGTAAACAAAGGTTACGACGAACTAAGGGCTGAACATGTGGCCGATCACTCGTCGCTGTTTTCACGTGTGGCATTGTGTTTGGATGATTCGCCTGAAATAGACACCGCAACCTTGCTTAACGGAGTTATCGATGACTCCGCAACGCCGGCGATGCAGCGCCAACTGACCCAGCTGTATTATCAGTTCGGCCGTTATCTGCTGATTGCCTCTTCTCGTAAGGGGACGTTACCTGCCAATTTACAAGGTGTGTGGAACAACTACACCCAGGCGCCATGGAGTGCGGATTATCACGTCAATATTAATCTACAAATGAATTACTGGCTGGCCGACATGACCAATCTGTCGGAAGCGGGTATGCCATTGTTTGATTTTGTTGAGGGGCTGCGTGTACCGGCAGAACAGACGGCACAGCGGCTATTTGATGCACCGGGGTGGACGTTGCTGCTGAATACCAATATCTGGGGTTACACCGGGCTGATTTCCTGGCCCACAGCCTTTTGGCAACCAGAGGCAAATGCCTGGTTAGCCGCGCACTTTTATCAGCACTATTTGTACACCCTGGACGAGACTTTTCTGCGTGAGCGCGCCTGGCCGGTGATGTGGGGAGCGGCAGAGTTCTGGCAACATGTACTGGTTACCGATCCTAATACCGGTCAATTAGTGGTTGCGCCCTCGTATTCTCCTGAACACGGTGATTTCAGTGTTGGGGCGGCCATGTCTCAACAAATCGTCGGGGCTTTGCTGCGTGATACCCATAAAGTCGCCAGACAATTGGGAATGGACGAACAGGCCGAAGCCCTGGCAGTGACATTGTCCCAATTAGCCAGCGGGCTGAATATCGGACAGCACGGCCAACTGCAGGAATGGCAGGCCGATATTGACGATATGAGCAGTCAACACCGTCATATCTCCCATCTTTATGCCTTACATCCGGATCAGGACATTTCGCCGGAGCGTACACCGGCACTGGCTGCAGCAGCCAAACGTACCCTTGAAGCACGAGGTGATGGCGGTACCGGATGGAGTAAGGCCTGGAAAATCAATTTTTGGGCTCGGCTTTACGACGGTGACAGAGCCAACAAGCTGTTAATTGAGCAATTGCGCCACAGTACCTTACCTAATTTATGGGATAACCATCCGCCTTTCCAAATTGATGGCAATTTTGGCGCCACAGCCGGTATCACAGAGATGCTATTGCAGAGTCAACCCGGCGAATTACAGTTGCTGCCTGCACTACCGCGAGCCTGGGCGAAGGGGCATATCAGCGGCATTAAAGCGATGGGCAATATTACCGTTTCAATGACCTGGCAAGACGGGTTATTGGCTCAGGCAACGATGTATTCACCACGGTCTCAACAGGTAACCATAACGTTACCCCAAGAGGCAGAACGTTATGAAATTGCGGACGGGACTGGCAATCGCATTGCGGTTACACAGCAAGGTCGTCGTGTGACGCTAACTATCAGCGCAGAACAGTCATACCGCATTCAGCTTAAAGACAAAGTTTAGAGCGCATTGTCCCTGTAAGGGCATCCTGCTCAAGAAGTCTGTCTGTGTTCTTACCAGCACGGCAGTAAAAACAAAAGCGAATGGGAGATACCAATGAAAGTAACGCACACCGACCAACACAAAGGAGACGTGTTCAGTCGAACACGAACGTCCTTATGCGTGCTCAGTGCACTGGGGCTGCTTACCCATGCCTCAGCGACACTGGCACAAGAAGCAGAACCGCAAACCACGGAAGATGAAGAAACCGTTGAGGTCATTCAAGTCAGCGGCATGCGCTCGAGTATTATTACCGCCACCGAAGCTAAGATGTCATCCGACAAAATCATGGACGGGATCAGTGCCTTAGACATCGGCGCACTGCCGGATCGAAGCGTAACTGAAACCTTGCAACGGGTACCGGGTGTTGCCATTGACCGCTACATGACTCAAGGTGATCCAGAGCATTTCTCGGTAGAGGGTAACGGCGTTATTGTACGTGGTTTAACCCAGGTGCGAAGCGAATTAAACGGTCGTAGTACCTTTAGTGCCAACGGTGGCCGTACCCTGAGCTTTGGTGATGTACCTCCGGAACTTCTGAGTGCCGTCAACGTGTATAAAAGCCCCTCCGCTGACCAGATTGAAGGCGGCATTGGTGGCACCATTGACCTGGAAACCCGTCTGCCATTTCAGGACGACCAGCAGCGTGTAGCGGTGACGCTTACTGCTAACTACGGTGATCTCATTGAAGAAACCAAGCCCGCATTCTCGGCATTGTATTCCAATACCTGGGATACCAGCGCGGGTAAAATGGGCCTGTTGCTAGACATTGCCCAGTCTGAATTGTCTACCCGTAACGATTCAATGTATGTGCGTCCGTTCTTCTATCGCGATGACATCGAAGGCCACGAAGGGGAAACAGTGTATGTGCCACGCGGTGCAGACTGGCGAACCATGTACTTCAATCGCAAGCGTTCTGGTGGCTATGCAGCGTTGCAATGGGAGCCAAAAGAAAACCATGAGCTGACCTTCACGTACTTTGTCAGTGATTACGATATGACCTGGAATGAAGATGCCATCTTCGTGGGGAATGATCCGTTTGCTGTTCAGGCGACAACAGATTCCGTATTTGGCGATGACAATGTGCTGGAATACGGTCGCCTGTATCAGGACGGCGGTATTCCGATGGGTTCAGATGTGCGGGTTTCTGACCAAACAGCCAAAACCGAAGACTTCGCGCTTCGCTATCGCTGGTACAACGATACCTGGGCTGTGGAAAGCTCGCTCCAGCGGGTAAATTCCAGCTCGAAAGGTCTGGACTCTACTGTTGCAACAGAGATTCTGGTGCCTTACATTGATGTGGATTTCCGTGGCTCATTACCCAAAGTTAACTCTGACGAAACCTATCTGGCCACACCGGAAAATTACAACTGGAACTTCCAGATGGATAACCAGTATGACCGCGAAGCGACCATGACGGCATTTGACCTGGATGTGACGTATTACACCGGTATGGAATTACTGTCCGCCGTGCGTTTTGGTGGTCGTTACAGTGATTCTCGCGCAGACAATGCGGACACGGGTTACAACTGGAGTGCACTGGCAGTGAGCTGGTTGCAAGGCGGCATTGTCGAAGGCCAGGAGAATATAACGCCGGACGCTTCTGATCTGAATTTGAATACCTTCGATAACTTCTTCGGAGGCCGCGTACCGTCACCTGCTAACGTATATGCGCCAATTGTGTCTTATGCCCGTGACTACCCGCAAAGTTATGAAACGCTACAAAACAAGTTTGTGTATGCAGACTGGGCCAGCTGGGCTTATTGGTCGCAACGCAACCTGGAAGACGACCAGTGGCAGAACGATCAGTCTGAGAAAACGACTGCGCTTTACGCCATGGTGGATTATGACTACATGGACGGCAAGTTCCCTATCAGCGGTAACCTTGGCGTGCGCTATGTGCATACCAAAAACGTCGCGCATGGGCATTTGCAGTATCCGTTTGTGAGTGATTTCGGCAATGGTGCTTATGAAGATTTGGATGCCGAACACTCATACTCCAAATTATTGCCAAGCTTCAACCTGAAGATGGAACTGGATGAAGGCTTGCTATTGCGTTTTGCTGCTTCAAAAGCCATGGCAAGACCAGACTTCAACTCAATGGGCGCAAACCTGACGTTGAGTGCGTCGGTCAAGGAATCCAGTCAGGGCAAACAGGAAGCGGGTGAACCATTAGGGCCGGATGATTATGATTTGACGCTAAGCGCAGACTCAAACCCTTATCTGGATCCGATGACATCAACCCAGTTCGACTTGTCACTAGAGTGGTATTACGACGACGCTAACTCCATGTATGCGGCGTTGTTTACCAAGGACATTAAAGGGTACCAGGTCTACTCACTCAGTCAGGTTGAATACGGTGGCTACACCTATAATGCAACCTGGCCAGTAAGCACGGGTAAAGCCGACATCACTGGTGCTGAGCTAACCATCAACCACTTCTTTAACAACCTGCCTGCGCCATTTGATGGATTGGGCATACAGGCAAACTATACCTATATCGATTCCAGCACTGAGCTGGGGGATGACACACGCCCTTACGATACCGATGGTTCTACCTATGGCACCATGCCTTATCAGGGATTGTCAAAGCAGGCGTTTAACCTGGTGGGTATGTATGAAAAAGACAACTGGTCGATTCGTTTAGCGTACAACTGGCGCGACGAGTTCCTGATGTCTACCCGGGCCAATGGCTTCCAGGCCGATGACAGCTCATGGGCGCTGCCATTGTTCAACGCACCGACCGGTTATCTTGACGGTTCAATTGCTTATAAGATTAATGATAATTATACCGTGGTGCTGGAGGCCAATAACCTGGCAGACACGGTTACTAAGAATATTATGAAGCAAAATGGCCCGGGTAATCATTACGGTGCCTATCACGTGAATGACGTGCGTTATGCATTGTCGTTGCGTGCAAACTTCTAAACAGGAGAAAGGGCGGCTTTGTGAAGAAGCTGCCCGATAAAAGGAACACGGTTTGGTGACTACCCCACAACACATTTGCATCGCTGGTGGCGGCACCGCAGGCTGGATGACAGCGGCGGCGCTGGCTAATCGTTTGCCACACTCTCACTATCGCATCACGCTGGTGGAGTCGGCGCAAATTGGCACTGTGGGGGTCGGGGAGTCAACCATTCCGCACATACGACAGTTTAATAGTGCCTTGGGGATTACCGAGGACGAGTTTATTGCGGCTACCTCGGCCACCTGTAAGTTGGGAATTGAATTTACCGATTGGGGCAAGGTAGGCGACAGCTATATCCACCCGTTTGGTGAGCTTGGCAAACCCTTAGCGGGCATTGAATTTCATCATTTGTGGCAAGCTGCCAGTCTGCAAGGGCTGGACGTACCTATTGAATCGTTCAGTGTGGCGGCCGTCGCAGCCAGGCAGCGCAAGTTTTCGCCGCCGCATGCGTCCCGTGAACACCTGCTATCTACCTATACTTATGCGTATCATTTGGACGCCAGTGCCTACGCGCGATTCTTACGAGACTATGCCGAACAACGCCAGGTAATTCGCGTTGAAGCACAAATTCGAGAAGTGAAGCGGGACCACGAAGGCGGCCCTATCACAGCGCTTTCACTGGACAACGGGGAGCAAATAAGCGCGGATTGGTTTATCGATTGCACCGGTTTTCGTAGCCTGTTGATAGGTGATTACTCACAAGCTGAGTTTATTGACTGGTCAGAATGGTTGAAAACTAATCGGGCGGTGGTGTTACCGTGTGAAAAAGACGGGCCCAGCCGCCCATATACTAAAGCCATGGCCAGAGACGCCGGGTGGCAATGGCAAATACCGCTGCAACATCGCATTGGCAATGGTTACGTGTATTGCAGCGATTATATTAGTGATGAAGAAGCAGAACACACGTTGCGCTCAACGTTGCCTGGTGAAGCCCTGGCAGACGTGCGCTTTCTTGATTTTAAGGCGGGTTGCCGCAAACAGTTATGGGTTCAAAACTGTGTGGCAATCGGGTTATCTGCTGGCTTTCTGGAGCCGCTGGAGTCCACCAGTATTTTCCTCATTCAAATGGGGATCGCCAAGTTTCTGGAGCATTTACCGGGCACTCACAATGATGCGGCCCGCAATCAATACAACCGCGAGTTAACCGAGCAGTATCAGGTGATCCGCGATTTCATTATTTTGCATTATTACCTCACGCAGCGGCATGACACGCCGTTTTGGCGAGACTGTCAGGCCATGACTTTACCCGATAGCCTGACCGAGCTGATTTTAGCCTTTCGAGACAGTGGCCTGGTCGATAAGAAACAATATGGTCTCTGGCCTGCGGTGTGTATTGGTCAGCATTTGCATCCAAAACAGGTCGATAGCCGGATTGCCGCTATTCCACCTCAACAGCTAATCGGCATTCTGAATCAGTTAAAATCAGACATAGCCGCTCAGGTTGCCACGCTGCCCAATATGGATGATTACCTGTCGTCACTGGTTGCTCAGACACCGCTTCAGAAAAGCGGCATGCGGGCCGGAGGGCAGGTATGAGCAAATTATTTCAGCGAGACTTGTTTGAGACGCCAACAAATACCCATGGCCGGGCACTGAAGTCGATTTGGGTGGTCGGTGACGATGTACACGGGCTCAGCACTGCCGTCGCCTTTGCAACGGCGCTCAAACCGTTCGGGATTAAAGTTGGCGTAGTCTCATTAACAACAGCAACGGCTAAACAGGCGTCTCTGCATTCCTGTAACGGGCACCTTTTCGAGTTTCATCGCCGCTATCAAATACCCGAACGGGCTTTTATGCAAAGTCAGGGCGTGGCGTTTTTTACTGCCATGTCTCTTGCAACTGCCAGTCGCCCAAACGAGCCAGTCTGGCTGGCAAACGATACCTGGTTGCCGTTATTCAATGGCATTGAACTACATCAGGTAAAACGTTGGCTGAGTGATGTTGCCCCTGTGGAAACGTCATTTGCTGCTGCCGCCGCTAAAGCCGGAAAAACCGTGTTTCCCTCTGGTCAGCAGGGCACTTTGGGCAACAGTTTTGAACTGGGCGCCGTTGTTGATACAAAGGCTTACTGTGCGTTTTTAACTCAACACGCGGTAGAGCGTGGCGTCACGTTTGTTACGTCCGAAGATATTGCATTCGAACAATGCCCACATAGCGGCGATATCACCACATTGGTACTGAGCAATAACCAGCGTATTCAGTGTGATTGGGTAGTGGATGCAGCCGGGCCGCAAGCACGTGTAATTGGGCAGGCTTTAAAACGCCCCTTTGAAAGCTGGCATGCCTATTCACCTATCAGCCTGTTAGGCGAAACAACAGAGCAGAGTGCGTCGAACACGCCAGGTATAGCCGTAAGCGTGAATTATACAGGCTATCAGCAAGTCCAATACCTGGGCGGTAAAAAACGTAGGGCGACATTTGCTGTAGTTCGTAGCGGTGTCGGTGAGAGTGAGGCAGGCTTTCGTGAGCCGGTGTCGAACAACTGTCTGGCCGTTGGTCCGGCCGCTTATCACATTGATGTGCCGGGTATGTCCTCACTGCACATTACACACCGAATTATAGAACGATTTTTAAAGGTGGTGCCCTGTCTGCCTGCCCCTGTTACCTGGGGGCGGGCATTCAACCGCAGCACGAAGCAAGACTGCGAACACCTCAGAGACTTTGGTTGTTTGCTGCTAAGCGCAATGGCAACCCGGCAGCAGGAAACAGGCAAACCCTGGCAGGTTTTACCCAAGCTGTCTGATTCACTTGATCAGGCCCTTACTTTGTTTAACGAGTCAGCCCGCTGCACAGTGCCGCCAGATGCCATGATCCACCGGCAGCGCTGGTTAGACGCACTGGCATTAGCCAGTAGCAATGAGCAAGCCTTCGAGCCGCTATTGAATGCGGTATCTCAAACGTCGGGCCAACAGTTTCTGCAGCGCATTGCGACACAAATTCAATCACTGGTAAGCCAGTGCTAACGTTTTCAGGAGTAGACGTGAACACATTTAAACAAACCCTCTTCGGCGCAGGACTCATAGCAAGCGCCATATTGACAGGTTGCAGCAGCACCGCGCAGCAGGAACAAAGTAGTGGTCTACAGGCTTCAACCACACCACTGCCGGTCATTGTTACTAATCAGGGAAAGCACCAGTTTCAGGTAGACGGAAAACCGTTTTTAATGCTGGGTGCGCAAACCAATAACTCGGCAAATTATCCTGCGGCACTGCCCGATGTGTGGCCAGTAGTAGAAAAAATGCACGCCAACACCCTGGGGATCCCGGTAGCCTGGGAACAAATCGAACCCGAGGAAGGGCGCTTTGACTTTAGCTATCTGGATACCCTCATTGCCGAAGCAAAGGCCCACGATGTGAAAGTGGTACTGCTGTGGTTTGCGACCTGGAAAAACAACGCGCCTCATTACGCACCTGCGTGGGTAAAGCTGGATAACCAGCGCTTTCCCCGGGTAGTAACCAAAGAGGGCAAGCTGCTTAATTCATTGTCGCCACACGGCAAAGCCACATTGGAGGCCGACAAAAAAGCGTTTGTGCAGTTAATGACCTACTTGCGTGACAACGACCCTTCGCATCAGGTGATCATGGTACAAGTGCAGAACGAAGTGGGCACCTATGGCAGTAAACGCGATTTTTCCGAATTGGCGAATGAGATTTTTGAACAACCCGTGCCCGTTGAGCTTACTCAGGCTTTGGGTGTGAACAACGGATCATGGCAAACTGTATTCGGTAACGATGCCGATGAATATTTCCACGCCTGGCACATTGGTCGCTATGTGGATGAGATTGCTGCAGCAGGCCAGGCAATCAAAGACCTGCCCATGAATGTGAATGTGGCTTTGCGCAATCCGTTCAATCCCGGCGATGGTTATTCTATGGGGGGGCCAACCGACAACGTGATTGATTTGTGGAAGGTGGCGGCACCACATATCGATATGATTTCCCCCGACATATATTTTCGCGATCACAAAACCGCCACCAAAGTCCTTGAGCTGTATGCTCGTGATGACAACCCGTTGTTTGTCGCTGAAATTGGTAATGACCAGCCCTATGCCCGCTACTTCTTTTCCATGTTGGGAGAGCAGGGCATTGGTTTTGCGCCATTTGGTATGGACTACACCGATTACGCTAACTTCCCACTGGGCGCAAAATCAGTAACCGACGAGGTGATTGCGCCGTTTGCCGATAATTATGCGTTGTTTGGCCCCATGGCAGAAGCCTGGGCGGCGTTGTCGTTTACCCATCCGGTGTGGGGATTTGCTGAACCCGATGCGAAAACGGTAAGTGGCGATGTGTGGAACGCCAAAGGGACCAATCAGGCTGAGCCTGATACTGAGGCACCTGCGCCGGGTGAACACTTCACGCAACGCGCCGATTTGGGCTTATGGAATGCGGAAGTCACCTATGGACGGGAAATGTTTTGGATCAATCCACCTACCGGTAACACGCCTGCGTCAGGCGGTGCCGCCATTGTTCGCTTAAGCGACAACGAGTTTTTAATTACCGCCTTTCGGGCGCGTGTCACCCTGACTCCTTCTGATGAACTGGCTGGCCAGCACAGCATGATCGAACGAGTAGAAGAGGGCCATTTTGATGGCCAGCAGTGGGTATTTGAGCGTGTCTGGAATGGTGATCAGACCGATTGGGGTCTGAATTTCACATCGCGTCCGCACGTACTGAAAGTCCGTATGGCCACTTATTCGCGCTAAGTTTTTCCAGGGAGTATTTGAACATGAATAATAAAACCAGGCTATTAGGCAGTGTTGCCATTGCCGTTTCTGCAGCATTGTTGCTGCCCGCCTGCCAACCGGCCAATGACTCTGCCAGTGCAGTTAGCAGTCAGCAGCAAGCCGGTAACTTTGAACGTACCGAGCATGGCGTGGTGGTGTACCCTTCGCAAGGGCAAGCCCAGGCCGTGCAGGTACAGGTGTATCGCGACAATATTTTCCGGGTCACCAGTCTGGCCCACAAGCAACTCGATGCGGTTGCCGAAAGTATTCAGGTGGTGGCCTCACCTAATTCCGCGTTTAACGTGTCCAGTGAGGACGGCGTTGTTACGTTGTCTGCGTCTGGCGGCAAAGCGCAAATCAGTCTGGTTACCGGCGCGGTAGAAGTGTTTGATGCCAGCGGAAAGTCATTGCTTAAACCGGTAAACAGTGGGGAGTTTGGCCCGGTAACAACCGATCCGATTACACCTGAGGCGAACAGTTATGCCCTGCGCCAGCAATGGAACCGGGGTTCAAAAGAAGGCTTCTTCGGACTGGGGCAGCATCAGAATGGTCAAATGAACTACGCCGGTGAAAACCTGTTTATGACCACCCACAACCTGGAAATCACTATTCCTATGGTAGTGTCGAATCGCAACTATGGCGTGTTGTGGGATAACGCCTCCATGACGCATTTTGGTGATCCTGCTGGACCACAGCCGCTAGACAAGCATTTGACCTTATTTGATGAAGACGGCAACCCTGGCGGGCTGACTGCCTATTACTACGATGGCGACAAGCTGCTTCACAAGCAAAAAGAAGCCAAACCGGACTATCAGTTTTTAGCCAATAACAACACGCGTGAAACGCCTTTCCCTGAAGAGTTGGGTGACGTGACACAGCCACGCGTAGTGTGGAAGGGCAGTATGCAGGCCGATGCCGACGGCGAGCACCTGTTTAAGATGTATTCCAGCGGCTATGCCACACTGCGTATTAATGGCGAAGAGTTGCTGCATCGTTGGCGCATGAACTGGAACCCCTGGTACCACGATGTGAAAGTACCCCTGAAAGCCGGTGAGTCCGTACCGGTTGAAATGGAGTGGGATTCACAAGGCGGTTATTTCTATGTTGAGCACATGCCGCCGCAGCCGGAGCAAGATCGCTATTCGCTTTCGTTTGCCTCTGAGTCTGGCAAATCCATTGATTACTATGTGGTAGTCGCAGACAACTACGATGGCGTAGTGGCCGGTTATCGGGAGCTTACCGGTGAGGCTGTATTGCTGCCGAAGTGGGCCTATGGTTTCTGGCAAAGTCGCGAACGCTATACCAATCAGCAGGAGCTGGTGGACGTGGTTAAAGAGTATCGCAAACGCGGTATTCCACTCGATAACATTGTGCTGGATTGGTCGTACTGGCCACAGGATGCCTGGGGCAGTCACGATTTCGACAAAGAGCATTTCCCTAAACCCAAAGAAATGGTCGACGAAGTACATGCATTGAACGCCAACATTATGATTTCAGTATGGCCGAAGTTTTATTCAACCACCGACCATTACAAAGAGCTGGACGCCAAAGGTTATATGCTCAATAAGAACGTCAACATCGAGAAAAACCTCGACTGGATTGGCGAAGGTTATCTGAACGGGTTCTACGATCCGTATCCGGAAGAAGCGCAGGAGATTTTCTGGCGTCAGATCCGGGACAAACTGAATGTGGTGGGTATCGATGCCTGGTGGCTGGACGCCTCAGAGCCGGACATTCACTCAAACCTGTCGTTTACCAAACGCAAGGAAATCATGACGCCTATGTCGGTAGGACATGGTGCCGAATACTTTAACTCCTATGCCGTACCTAACGCAGAGGGTGTTTATAAAGGTGAACGCCGCGATGACGGCGACAAGCGGTCGTTTATTCTGACCCGCAGCGGGTTTGGTGGTATTCAGCGTGCAGGCGCTGCGATTTGGAGCGGTGACACCGTACCGCGCTGGTCAAACTTACGCGAGCAAATTGCTGCCGGTTTGGGGGCGAGTCTTGCGGGCATGCCGAACTGGACCATGGATATCGGCGGTTTTACGCCAGAAAATCACTATCGTTATACCAGTAATGGCACCGTAGGGCACTTCTCGGGATTAGAGCCGGAAGATGTGCAACCGTGGCAGGAACTCAATGTGCGCTGGTTCCAGTTTGGTGCGTTTGTTCCGCTGTTCCGCTCGCATGGTCAAAATCCTTATCGCGAAATCTACAATATTGCGGATGAAGGCTCAGAGGTTTACAACTCCATGGTGTACTACACGCGTCTGCGTTATCGCCTGATGCCGTACATTTACAGTGAAGCCGGTAAACAGTACCACGACCACAATACGCTGATGCGCGGTTTGGTCATGGATTTCCCGAATGATATCACTGCCATAAACCTGAACGACCAGTATATGTTTGGCCCCGGATTATTGGTTAGCCCGGTTCATGAAGAAGGTGCGACAACCCGCGATGTGTATTTGCCTGAGGGAACGGGCTGGTTCGATTTTTACACAGGTAAAACCTATCAGGGTGGCCAGACTGTTACCGCTGATGCGCCATTGTCGCGGATGCCACTATTTGTAAAAGCGGGCACCATCCTGCCCACCGGGCCGGCCATTCAAACCGTATACGAACAACCCGATGCGCCGTTATTACTGACCATTTATGCTGGTGCAGATGGTGACTACACCTTGTATGAAGATGATGGCAAAACCTACGGCTACGAGCAGGGGGCGTTCAGCACCATTCATTTCACTTGGGATGACGCAAACAGCACGCTGGCGATTAGCGAGCGGCAGGGCGAGTTTGAAGGCATGGTAGAGAAGCGCGATATCCGGGTCAGAGTGATTCGCGGTGAGCAAACCGATGCCGCTGATTTCTCTGTGGTGCCTGCCACCGTAGTGCGCTATGAGGGTACTGCGCAGAGTGTGAGTCTGTAACTATGCGTAAGATACTGTTTATGAATACATCTTCTACTAAGGGCAAGCTGTCGCTGATTGCGGCAGCCTTTGCAAGTGTAGCACTGGTAGCTTGTACCAGTGCTACGGCACCGGATCCAACATCGAAAGCGGATTCCGTTGAAACAACTAGCTGGCCAACCTTGCAAAGCCCGATTAGCTATGCCGAGGAAGACAAGGCGTTTGTGGCTAATTTAGTGGCCCGAATGAGCACTGAACAGAAAGTGGGACAGCTAATGCAGGCGGAAATTCAAACCATTACGCCTGCCGAAGCCCGGCAATACCATATTGGTTCTATTTTAAATGGTGGTGGCTCTGTTCCCAACCGACAGGCCGCTGCCACCGCCCGTGACTGGGCAGTCTTTGCCCAGTCTTTTTACGATGCCACGGCTACTAGTGAAAACGGCGAAGTGGCTATCCCTGTGTTGTGGGGAACAGATGCGGTGCATGGCCACGGCAATCTGATCGGCGCGACTATTTTTCCGCATAACATTGGCTTGGGTGCTGCCAACAACGTTGAGTTAATGACGCGCATTGGCGAAGTGACTGCGCGGGAAGTGCGCGCGTCCGGGATCGAGTGGATCTTTGCGCCTACGGTTGCCGTTGCGCGGAACGATCGGTGGGGCAGAACCTATGAGTCTTATTCTGAGCACCCGGATCGCGTTGCGTCGCTGGGCGCGGCACTGGTTACCGGTATGCAAGGCAAACCCGGTACGTCAACCTTTCTGGATGAGTCGCATACGCTTGCGTCGGTTAAGCATTACCTGGGCGATGGTGGCACCACAGGAGGCGATGATCAGGGCGATACCGCAGTGTCTGAAGCCGACCTGATCCGCTTACACGCACCGGGGTATTTCTCGACGCTGGATGCAGGTGCTCTTACCGTAATGGCGAGCTTCTCATCATGGAATGGTGACAAAATGCACGGCAATCGCTATTTGCTGAATGATATTCTGCGCGACAAGCTCGATTTCAACGGCTTTGTGGTCGGCGACTGGAATGGTCACGGGCAATTGCCAGGGTGTACTAACGACAATTGCTACCAAACGGTGAACGCCGGACTGGATTTGGTGATGGTGCCCTACGATTGGAAAACCATGTACGCCAATACATTGGCGCAGGTGCAGTCGGGTGACATTTCGGAAAGCCGTTTAAACGAAGCGGTTACCCGTATTTTACTGGTTAAAAAACAACTGGGTCTGTTTAATGGCAAAGGCCCCCTTGAGCGCGAATTGGGTGGGAATAACGCCGTTGTTGGTAGTGAAGCTCACCGCGACGTGGCTCGTCAGGCGGTTCGCGAGTCGTTGGTGCTATTGAAGAACAACAATCGCACGCTACCGATTGCTGGCAATGCCAACGTATTGGTGGCGGGCGATGGTGCGAATGATTTGGCCAAGCAAAGCGGCGGCTGGACGGTTACCTGGCAGGGTACCGGCACGCAGCAAGCTGACTACGTGGGCGCGACCAGTATTCTGCAAGGATTTGAGCAAGCCATGTCTGCCGCTGGTGGCAATGTCACTTATTCCGCGCAAGGCGAATATGTAACGAAACCCGATGTCGCTGTGGTGGTGTTTGGCGAGGATCCTTACGCCGAAGGGCAGGGCGACATTAATACGCTGGAATTCTCCCCAGGGAAGCATGAAACGCTGACACTGCTGAAGCAATTACAGGCTGATGGCATTCCGGTTGTGTCGGTGTTTTTGTCTGGCCGGCCGCTGTGGGTAACGCCTTACATTAACGCATCTGATGCTTTTGTTGCTGCTTGGTTACCGGGCAGTGAAGCACAAGGGATCGCTGATGTATTGGTAGGTGATAGCGAAGGTAAACCCGTGTATGACTTTAGCGGCACACTGGCCTTCTCCTGGCCGAAAACCCCGCTGCAGGATACGCTGAATGTGGGTGATGATAACTACGACCCGCTGTTTGCCTACGGCTATGGCCTGACCTATGCGAAAGGTAAGACCGTTGCGCCGTTAAACGAGGATGTGCCCGGTGTGGCTGGCGAGGGTGTGCAGGATATCGCATTGTATGCGGGTCGTCCGCTTCAGCCGTTCAATGTGTTTTTAAATAACAGTCAGCGGGATCAGATATTTAGTGGTGCGTTTGCACAGTTACCGGATGGCACCGTCACCGTGGAAACCACCGACAAGGACATTCAGGAAGATGCCTTGCTGGTGACCTTTAAACAAGACTGGATGTCGGGACTGTTTATTGCTGGCGGTCAGCTTGATCTGTCGCCGTTCTACCCGAATGGCGCCCTGGAATTCGATATTCGTATTGATGACATGGAAAAAGGCCGCCTGGATGTGATCCTCGACTGCAATATTAATTGTCGCAATATGATTGCCATGCGTGATTGGGCAGTGGAAAAGCAAGGCAAAGGCTGGCAACAGGTGAGTATTCCTATGCATTGTATGCTGGAAAATGCGGAACATGGCAAGCAAGTTCAGCGAGCTTTCACCTTGCGCACCGGTGGTGGCGGGCAGTTCGCCCTGGCTAACGTACATTTCCGCCGTGAAGCCAGTGTACCGGCAGAGCTGCAAATTCAGTGTCCGGCCAATATTGCAACTCAACCTGATACGCTCAACGAATACTGGGCTGTGGACTGGTGGATGCCGCGCCACAACGAGAAGGTTGCCCAGGCACAGCAAGGGACAGCTAAGCTGGTAATGATTGGCGATTCCATAACGCATGGCTGGGAAGGTGACGGTAAAGCGGTGTGGGAGCGCTATTTTGGGGATATTGACACGCTTAACCTGGGCTTCGGTGGCGATCGCACTGAAAACGTATTATGGCGATTACGCCATGGCGAACTGGGCAACGTAAAACCCAATTTGGTGATGCTGATGATTGGGACGAACAACACCGGTCATCGGTTTGACGACCCAACCCGCATTCGGGATGGGGTGGCTGCGATTCTGGATGAGCTGGCGTTTCAGGTGCCTGACGCACAGGTGGTCATTCAGGCAATATTCCCTCGCAGTGCGCAGCCAGATGACGAGCTGCGTGTGAACAACAATCAAGCCAACGCCTTGCTCAAAGCATTAGCCAAAGAACGGCAAGTGAAGTTTGTTGATTTTGGTCAGGCGTTCTTAACTAAGGATGGCGTGCTAACTAAAGAGGTGATGCCTGATCTGCTGCATCCCAAGGAATATGGTTACGATATATGGGCGAAGCAAATTGAACCCATAATTAAGCAATACGTCGACTAACGTCATTTGCTCTGCTTTTGTCACTGCACCTTTCACTAAAAGGTGTAGTGACACTTTCCTCTTCATCGCAGTAATGCGTTTTCTTCTTTTTATATTTAGCTTTATAAGGCTAAATTTTTATTTTTTAGCCTAATTTGGCTAAATTTGCTTTTTTAGTCTTAAGAGGCTAAATTGTCTGTGTGTGATACAGGTTTATAGGAAATCGATAGTGACGAATAAGGGCACAACACTTGCCGTGTTGACCGGCGATATTGTTAATTCAACAAAATTGAATGTAGCGCAATTCGATACTTTGCTGCATCGCCTTAAGGAAATTCAGTCATGGATATCACAAGCCAATGCGGGCAATACGCATAGCATAAGGCGTGGCGATGAGTTCCAGACTGTAATTTATGATCCGGCCAACGCCTTGCGCTACACATTGTTGTATCGTGTGGGTACAAAGGCGCTGGGTAAAGCGTTTGATTGCCGCATTAGCTTTGCAATCGCACGCAACGAAGGCACACGAGAGCTGGTTGACGAATCCATGGGAGAAGCGTTTATTCGCTCAGGTCGGGGGCTTAAAACGCTGAAATCTGAATTCGTGTATTTCGATTCGGATCGCAGCGAATTAGTCGCTCAGTTCAGTTTGCTGTTAAAATACTTAGACTGGCAACTTTCTTCACTCACTTCACGTCAATGTGAAGTATTGTTACCCATGCTGCAGCATGAAGACAGTTTATCGGTCAGTGAGTTAGCTGATACACTGAATATCGCCGTTGCGACCGCCAGTAAGTCATTAAAATCGTCTGGGTGGCCGTTAATTCAGGCACTCAGGGAACAGTTTTACACTCAGGTTGCGGAGACATTGGATGTTTGATTTTTACGGTGTACTGGCTTCATTTTTACTGATACACCTGCTTTGTGACTTTTATCTGCAGCCAGATAGCTGGATAGCCGCCAAAAAAAACAGCACCTATCGCGCATGGCAACTCTATGCGCATGCGCTTTTACACGGAATTGGTCTGATTATTCCTGCGGTCATTATTGGGCTTAGCTGGTCTTCCGTTGCCTGTATGGTGCTCATTGTCAGCATAAGTCATTTTGTGATTGATTGGTGGAAAGTGAGCGTAAACGATAGCGATCGATTCGCTTTTTTTGCCCTGGATCAGGTGCTGCATATCGCGGTGTTGGTGGCAATTGCATTCCATATGACAGAAGCGGTTACCCTGGATGCGATAATGAAACACAAACAGTTTCCACAGGTGATCATGGTTGTCACCGGTTATCTGTTTATTCTTAAACCTACCTCAATTGTTATTGGCAGTATCCTCAAAAAATACACAGTCACGGTGGACGAGGACAATACTCAAAGCACATTCAAAGGGTTAATCGCGGGGGGAGAGCTAATCGGCTACCTCGAACGAACACTTATTCTCACTTTCTCGTTGGTTGGTAGCTATGCGGCGGTAGGATTCGTACTGGCGGCAAAGTCAATTTTTCGATTTGGCGAATTAAACAAGGAAGCGGGACGCAGTATGACAGAGTATGTATTGATTGGCTCTTTGCTGTCGGTGGTGATCACAACCATCGTCGGTGCTTTCATTTCCCTCGGTCTGGACGTCAAACTCAAATAAATGAAGGTTTCGTATTTACGGGAATTTATGCTGTTCGGTTGAGTTGTCTATGCAGTTGTACTATTTCCCTACGAATAGCCAGGTAATAGCGCTAAAAGTATAGACATCAGTATAAACTTGGTCGCGAACAGGGGCATTAGTCATTAATCTGGGGTACTATCTGGTAGGCATTCTTCGTTAAATCTAAATGAGCCAAATTATGTACAAGGTATTGGTGACAGAAGACAGCCCAATCGTCAGAAAAATTCTTTTCAAATTGATCGAAGATAATCCTTATTTTCAAAGTGTTCTCTGTGAGGACCTGGCGAGTGCGCGCGAGCAGCTGGAAAGCGACCAGTCGTTTCTGGCGGCTATTGTCGATCTGAATTTACCCGATGCACCGAATGGTGAAATTGTTGATGTCGTGCTTTCTTACGACGTCCCAACGGTTGTATTGACCGGCAACTTCGATGAACACTTGCGCCACATGCTGCTGGACAAAGGCGTACTGGACTACATAACCAAAGAGTCCCGTTACTCCTACATGCAGGTAGTAAAGCTCATCGAACGACTGAGAAAAAACCTGTCGACCAAAGTACTGGTTGCGGACGATTCTATAACCAGCCAAAACTTTCTCAGCCATTTTCTTAAAAAGTTTGGATTCCAGGTACAATGCGTCAACGATGGTGTTGAAGCATTAGCTGCACTAGACGCCGATAGCGACATTAAACTGGTAATCTCTGATTACATGATGCCCAATCTGGATGGCTTTGAATTGGTGAAGAAAATTCGTCAGGACCGCCGCTTCCAGGATCTGATCTTTGTTGGCTTGTCTGCAAAGGGCAATAGCATGCTGTCGGCAAAATTCATCAAAAGCGGTGCCAATGACTTCCTGAGTAAGCCGTTTTATCACGAAGAGTTTTTCTGTCGCGTCTTACACAGCTTAGAGTTACAGGAGATGATGGAGCAGGTGAGGGATGCGGCCAATTTGGATCCGTTGACCAATACCTATAACCGACGTTATTTGTTTGAACACGGTGAGCTTATGCTCAAAGGTGGTAAGCAAACAACGGTGGTGATTATCGATATCGATGACTTTAAGCCAATCAATGATACCTACGGACATAAAACAGGGGACAAGCTCTTAGAGGCTTTCTCTATGCTGTTAAAACGCTATTACCGTGAAGATATGGTCGCGCGTTATGGTGGCGAAGAGTTTGTTGTTGTGTCAGAGCGGGAATATGAGCAGGTTATGCACACCACAACACTGTTTATGCAAAAGCTCCGTGAGCTGTCATTCACCGAGCACAGCATAACAATGACCTGCAGTATTGGTGTAAGTAGCAATAATTCGGGTAGTCTGGAAGATCTGATTGATATTGCAGACAAACGTTTGTACGAAGCGAAACACTCAGGAAAAGACAAAGTTATCGAAGCAATAGCAGTGTAATTGGTTCTGTTTTAAAAAGAAACGGCCCTTCACGGGCCGTTTTTGTTTATAAATACAGGCTGTTTAGCATTGTGATCACGATGCTGGAGTACACAATGGAAATGGGTAATCCAAACCGAATAAAGTGCCCGAATTTATAATTGGCGGCGTTGTACACCAGTAGGTTGGTTTGATAGCCGTACGGTGAGATAAAGCTCGCACTCGCCGCAAAGGCAACGGCTAACGCAAACGGGAGTAACGGCGCACCAATAATTTCAACCAGGCCAAACGCAAACGGAAACATCAGGGCGGCCGCGGCGTTGTTAGTAACAAACTCTGTCAGAACCAGAGTGAGTACATAGACGACAACCAAGGCCAATAGCCAGTTTGTGTCGGCCAGATAGGGCAGCAATTGCTCGGTACTGAGTGCAATGACCCCCGAGTTTTCAAGTCCACTCGCTAGCGACAGCGCCCCCACAATCACCACAATCAGGTTCAGCGGCATATTGCGTTTGATTTCGCCATTGGAAGTGACCTTTGCGCCAATCAGCACTGCCGCAAAGAACAACAAGCCAATGGCCAGCGGCAGCATCTCAGTTGCAGCTAACGCCACTGTTGCTAAGAACCCGCCCACTGTGATCCATTCCTGCGGTGTCGAGAGTGGACGGGAAATCCGCTGCTCAGACAGGATAAAGAAGTTCTTGGACAGGTTATGACGAGAATGGAAATCAGGCCCTGCGGCAAGTAACAGGAAGTCACCGGCCTGCAGTTTAATTTCTCCCAGCTTACCCGATAGCTGTTCACCATCGCGACGGATAGCCACGACCGCAGCATCAAATAAGGCGCGAAAGCCGAGCGCTTTAATCGTCTGGCCAATGATTTGCGCGCGATTTGACACAATGACTTCGGTTAAGTTTTCCCGCAATAAACCGTCAGCTTCAGCAAAGGTGGTTAAGCCTTTGATATGCGATAACGTATCGAGATTCTTGACGTTGCCTGAGAAAATCAGCTTGTCGCCACCCTGGATTATCACATCCGGGCCAACCGGACTAATCAGCTTGCCTTTCCTCACAACCTCTACCAGAAATAATTCCGGTAAATTGCGCAGATGATTCTGCTCAACTGTTTTGCCAACCAATTCAGAGTCATCGCTGACTTCTGCTTCGACAATATATTCCCTGAAATCATTTTGCTTATTGGCAATAGTGGGTAACAGGGGAGTGAGCAGAAACATCAGCAAGCCGCAGCTTAAGCCTGCCACCAGGCCAATTACGGTAAAATCTAAGAAGCCAAAGCCAGGGTGCCCATGCTCTTGTAAAAAGCTGTCTACGATCAGGTTGGTAGAGGTACCGATTAAGGTCACCGTTCCGCCCAGAATGGCAGCGTAAGACAAGGGAATAAGCAATCGTGAAGCAGGGTGGTACTGGTTTTGTTTTACCGGTCCAATAAGGCTGGCTACGATAGCCGTGTTATTCAGTAACGCCGAGGAGAAAAATGTCAGACCGAATAAACGCCAGTAAGACTGAGTGAAATTAGCCGTGACTAACTTTCGGCCCAGACGTTTTATAAACGCGGTCTTGTCAATTGCGCTGCTAACAAGTAGCAGAAGTATCAGGGTAATTAAGCCCTTATTGGTGAGATTTACCAGAATTTCATCGAATGTGATTTGTTGGGTCACTAACAGACCCAACACCGCAAGCGCGAAAACCGTAGAGGGGCGCAGATTCGAAAAAATCAGCGCCCCGATGGTACCGAAGAAAAAGCTCAGTACCACGAGGTGGTTCAGATCCATCTTGTAAGATCCTGCTCCTACAGCTTGCTAATATCGATGGCATTCCAGTGAGGGAAATGCTTACGAACCAGTTCATTGAATTCCAGCTCAAAGGCTGAGAACTCAGTGGCACCGTGCAGCTTATCCTTCGCCAGTTCATCGATGATCATACCTGCACCAACGGTACCGTTGGTTAAGCGATCAATCACAATGAAGGCGCCGGTTGCGCGGTTGCGCTTGTACGGGTCACAAGGCACAGGCTGGGTAAACTTCACATCAACCACACCGATTTCGTTCAGGTTCATGTGCAGAGACTGGCTGTGCTCCAGTGTGTTTACGTCGATCAGGTGATCGATAGCCGCAACGCTACCTGGGGTGGTTTTGGTGGCGAACTTAAACATGTATTGCTTGTTCGGCATCATAGGCTCTTCAGCCATCCATACCAGGTGAGTTTTAAATTGTGTGCTCAGCAACGGCTTGTTGTCAGATTTCACAATCATGTCGCCACGAGAGATATCAATCTCGTCTTCCAGCGTCAGGGTCACTGCCAGTGGCGCATAGGCTTCATCCAGGTCGCCATCGAAGGTAACAACTTGCTTCACCTTAGAGGTCTTGCCTGAAGGCAATGCTGTTACGTCGTCACCGGGCTTGATTTGACCAGACACAACGGTACCGGCAAATCCACGGAAGTCCAGGTTAGGACGGTTGACGTACTGAACCGGGAAGCGGAAGTCGTCAGTGTTTGCATCTTTGTTGATTTCAATGCTTTCCAGCATTTCCATCAGGGTTTTACCGTCGTACCAAGGCGTATGTTCGCTCAGGTTAACTACGTTATCGCCTTCAAGGGCTGAAATTGGCACGAAGTGAATATCAGGGATATCCAACTGCTTGGCGAACTCTTTGTAGTCGGCCTGAATTTCTTTGTACACCTCTTCGCTGTACTTCATCAGGTCCATTTTGTTTACAGCAACGATAACGTGCTTGATACCTAACAACGACACCAGGAAGGAGTGACGACGTGTTTGTGTTTTCACACCCGCGCGCGCATCAACCATCAGGATGGCCAGGTCACAGGTAGAGGCACCGGTCACCATGTTACGCGTGTACTGCTCGTGTCCCGGCGTGTCGGCAATGATGAACTTGCGCTTGTCGGTTGAGAAGTAGCGGTAGGCTACGTCAATAGTAATACCTTGCTCACGCTCAGATTGCAGACCGTCAACCAGTAACGCCAGGTCAACTTTGTCGCCGGTCGTACCGACTTTTTTACTGTCCTGGGTAATAGCGGCTAACTGATCTTCATAAATCATTTTTGAGTCGTGCAGCAGGCGGCCGATTAGGGTACTTTTACCGTCATCAACGCTACCACAGGTCAAAAAACGCAGTAGATCTTTGTGTTCGTGTTGGTCGAGGTAAGACAGAATGTCTTCTTTCAATAATTCGTTTTCGTTATTCATGCTTATGCACTCACGAGGAAATAAGGGTTTAACACAGACTCTTTCTGATTGTAGGTAAGAGCCTCAGCGTCAGGATTCAGTGGGTTTGCGCCATCCAGTACGGTTACGTTTGCGCCTGCGGCCAGTGCCACAGCGTGCGCTGCGCCGGTATCCCATTCAGAGGTTGGGCCCAGGCGAGGGTAAAGGTGCGCTTCGCCTTCTGCTACCAGGCACAGTTTCAGAGAGCTGCCCATGGCAACCAGCTCTGATTCACCGCCAAGCAGTTCCAGCAGGTTTTTAATTTCGGGGCTTTGGTGCGAGCGGCTACCTACCACTTTCCACACTTCGCCTTCGCTGTGTAACTTGGCCGAGATGGGGGTTACCCCTTCCGCGGTCTCAGTCCAGGCGCCCTGACCAACAATCCCGACGTAGGATTTTTCTAAAGCCGGTGCATACACCACACCCATGATTGGCTTACCGCCATCAATCAGTGCAATGTTGACGGTAAATTCACCGTTCTTTTTAATGAATTCCTTGGTGCCATCCAGTGGGTCGACCAGCCAGTATCGGGTCCAGGTTTTACGCTCTTCCCATGGAATATCAGCTGATTCTTCAGACAGGATAGGCAGATCGGAAATGGCTTCAAGGCCGGCCACGATGCACTTATGTGCAGCCAGGTCGGCTTCTGTCAGCGGGCTGGTGTCCTGTTTTTCGTACACCGCAAAATCACGCTGATAGATTTCCATGATCTTTGCACCCGCTTCTTTGGCAATTGCCAGTACTTGTAAAGCGAGAGGGTCCGTAATGGCCATTACAACAATCCTTTTTCAGTTAACAGGTTAAACAAGCGCTCAGCCGTGTCTTCGGCAGATTCTTCCTGATAAGGTAAATGTACCTCAGGGGCGCTTGGCGCTTCATAGGCAGAATCAATTCCGGTAAAGTGTTTGATTTCGCCACTGCGCGCTTTTTTGTACAGGCCTTTCGGGTCGCGTTGTTCACAGACTTCCAGCGGTGTATCAACGAAGACTTCGATGAATTCGCCTTCTGCCAGCAAGTTGCGGCAAAAATCGCGGTCGGTCTGAAACGGAGAAATAAACGCGGTTAACACCACCAGTCCGGAGTCTACAAACAATTTTGCAACTTCACTGATGCGGCGGATGTTTTCTACCCGGTCCTTGTCGCTAAAGCCAAGGTCACCACACAGGCCGTGACGCACGTTATCGCCGTCCAGCAAATAGGTGTGTTTACCTTGTTCGTGTAGTTTCTTTTCCAGCAAGTTGGCCAGGGTAGATTTACCCGAACCGCTTAAACCGGTTAACCACAACACGCGCGGCTTCTGGCCCAGGCTTTCTGCACGCGTCGTTTTATTGATCTCGTGCTTATGCCAAACGATATTGGTGGCCATTAGAAGTACCCTTCCATCTTCTTCTTCTCCATCGAGCCAGCGCTATCGTGGTCAATCACACGACCCTGACGCTCGGAGGTTTTGGTCAGCAGCATTTCCTGAATGACTTCTGGCAGAGTCGCCGCAGTCGATTCAACGGCACCGGTCAGTGGGTAACAACCCAATGTACGGAAACGCACTGATTTCATTTCTGGTACTTCGCCTTCTTCCAGCGGCATACGGTCATCGTCAACCATAATCAGAACACCATCGCGCTTAACAACAGGGCGTGGCTTGGCCAGATACAGTTGAGGGATATCGATGTTTTCTTTGTAGATATATTGCCAGATGTCCAGCTCAGTCCAGTTCGACATTGGGAATACACGGATGCTCTCGCCTTTGTTGATTTGCGAGTTGTAGATATTCCAAAGTTCCGGGCGCTGGTTTTTAGGATCCCAGCGGTGGTTGCTGTCACGGAATGAATAAACACGCTCTTTCGCACGTGATTTTTCTTCGTCACGGCGCGCGCCACCAAAAGCTGCGTCGAACTTGTACTTGTTCAGCGCTTGTTTCAGCGCTGCAGTTTTCATAACGTCGGTGTGCTTGGCACTACCGTGTGTGAATGGGCCCATACCCATGTCCACACCTTCCTGGTTAATGTGTACCAGCAGGTCGAAACCGTGTTTCTTCGCTTGCTGGTCACGAAACTCTATCATTTCGCGAAATTTCCACGTGGTGTCCACGTGTAATAACGGGAATGGAATTTTGCCTGGCGCAAATGCTTTGCGTGCCAGGTGTAACAGCACCGAGGAATCCTTGCCTACGGAATACAGCATCACTGGGTTTTCGAATTCCGCAGCGACTTCACGAAAGATATGGATACTCTCGGCTT
>NZ_CFIDRX010000048.1:0-25313 GCF_984433645.1 Marisediminitalea sp. | reverse complement strand
TAGTCACTGAATGGGGGCCGACCGGGCACTGGCAGGTACCCAAAACCGATTGGGGAGTGCCCATTGAACAATCCAGCACACAAAAAGCCCAGTCTTATCGCGAACGCTATGCGGCTGGAGTGCTGGCAGCACCGGGCAGAGCATTGGGTTCCTATGCCTTCCTGTGGGGTCAGAAGCAGGAAACTACGCCTACCTGGTACGGTGTTTTTACCGAAGCGGGATACCCCAATGAAGTGGTCGATTCGCTGCATTACAACTGGCAGGGATCTTGGCCTGCATCGCGCGCGCCTTACATAAAAAGCTTTACGTTAAACAACAAAGTGGCGCTGGATAACATCCATGTGAAGCAAGGCGATACCATTGACGTTGATTTGCATGTCGGCACACATCAAGCAGACGGTTACACCATTCGCTGGGAGGTATTGCCGGAAAGTACTGATATTAAATCGGGCGGTGATCCTGAATCCCGGCCCAAGCCTGTGCAGGGGTTAATTGTTTCCGATAACCACAAAGGGGCGATGCGTTTCACCGTTCCCTCTACATCCGGCGGCTACCGGTTATTCGCTTATGTGCTCGGCGGCAGCGGAAAAATAGCCAATGCGAATATTCCGTTTTACGTCGATTAGCCTCTTTTCTGTATTGTTTGTGAGTGAATTGAAATAATCGTACTGGATTAATGCGATTATTTCATGAAGCCATTCGCGATCCTTCACTAATATTAATGAATCAACCGCAGTAAGGTAGTACTCAACGCATGTACATACCGCTGATGGTAAGTCATGCCAGTACCCGAATAACAGAGGAGACAGCGCGTGGCGAATGATTCAGACACAATCAAAACAGGTAATTCTGAAACCCAATCCAGCAGAAGACAGTTTATCCGCAATATGGCTATTGCCGGTTCGGGTATCGCAGCATCGCTTGCCGGCACATCTTCTGTTGCAGCGTCTGATTCAGCTCAGGGTTGTTCCACTGCGGTAGTAGGTAACAACACCCGCAAACTCGGCGCATTAACGGTATCGCCAATTGGTCTGGGTTGTATGAGCATGTCCAGTGGCAGTTATAACCCGCCACGCAGCGCAAAAGACATGGTGCCGGTCATTCGCGGTGCAGTAGAGCGTGGCGTCACGTTTTTCGATACCGCCGAAGTGTATGGCCCGTTCACCAACGAAGCGATCGTAGGCGAAGCGCTGCAACCAGTGAGAAATGACGTCGTACTGGCCAGCAAATTTGGCTTTAAATTTGAAAATGGCCAGCGTGCAGGGCGGGATTCGCGTCCCGAATCTATTCGCGCTGCTGTAGAGGGTATGTTAAAGCGCTTGCGCACAGACCGCATTGATTTGTTGTACTTGCACAGAATCGATCCGAATGTGCCGGTGGAAGAGGTTGCCGGTGCGGTAGGGGGGTTAATTAAAGAAGGTAAAGCTCGCTATTTTGGCTTATCCGAAGTGTCACCAACCACGTTGCGTAAAGCCCATGCAGAGTATCCGGTTACCGCGGTACAAAGTGAATACTCCATTATGGAACGCTCGGTGGAGAATCAGGTACTGGCAACCTGTGAAGAGCTGGGGGTTGGTTTTGTGCCATGGGGCTCAGTGTGTCGCGGTTTCTTAGCCGACAAATTTAACGAGTACAGCCGCTTCAGCGAGCCATCGCGTTTCGCATCAGTGCCGTATTTCACGCCGGAGGCCATTGAAAAGAACATGGCGATACTTAATCTGGTGCGAGAGTGGGGGGCAGAGCGAGGCATGTCACCTGCTCAGTTTGCCATTGCCTGGTTGCTGTCAGTAAAACCTTTCATTGTGCCTATTCCAGGCACCACTAAATTGCATCATCTGGAAGAAGACATCGGGGCGATCCACACGCGTTTCTCAGACAGTGAAATGGCCATGTTCCGTAAACAGTTTGAGCAATTGGATTTAGTTGGGTTCCGCGCAAAGGATGCGGCGTTAACTGACAAGTAGCGCCGTTTACACAAACAGCCAACCAGCGTTGGCTGTTTGCGCTTATTAAATGAGTAAAGCTATTTACACGGTGCGTGTGGCAATAGCGGGTGGCGTGGCGGCGGCTTTAAGCGCTGGCCCCAGTACCGCTAACTGACCCACCACAAACAATACAACCATGCCGGCCGGAATGTAATACCAATCCAGTGCCGTCATCGCAAACCATTCAATCAGCAGCATATTCAATCCAATTGTCATGGCGACGCCCAGGAATATGCCAGTGGTACTGATGATCACGTTTTCCAGCATGAAATAGCGCACGATGGCCTGCTTGCTTGCGCCCAGTGCGCGGCGTGTGCCGATTTGCTTGCGACGCCGGTTCACATTGAAGCTGGTTAGGCCAATGATACCCATGGCTGTGATCAGCGTAAGTAGCACCATTACCGTAGACAGAATCTTGATCATGGCGCTGTGCTGACGATAGCTTCGCTCGCGGGTTTCCGTGACCGTAGTCACATTGCGAATAAGGCGATTACCGTAGGCGTTGGCCAGGGTGTCTTCCAGTTCTGCCATTAAGCGGTCGCGTTCACCCGGTTCGGTACGAATGAAATAGCGGGTAGACTCAGAGACCATTTTTTCGGGCGACAGCATGGCGTTTTCCAGTTCGCTCCAGCCTATCCAGGGCGCTTGCAGTTTATCTACAATGCCGGTAACGATAACCGGTTCATCATCGCCAATGTACACGGTTTTGCCTACGACACTTTGCCATGGAATATCCGGGAACAGCTTTTCAGCCAGTGCCTTGGTGATCATGGCGTTATCCGGCCAGTCCGGCTGGTTGCGTTCGCGCCAGCGAATATCCGTTGCAGTAAAGTTACGGCCGGCGATCACTTCCAAATCAAGCGCGTTAATGCCGTGGGCGTCTACGAAGTAATTGGCGGTACTCACATCTTCCTGGTCGTCACCCGGTTCTGTAGTCAGGCTCATCGACCAGCCACCGCCGCTAATGGGAATAGCATTGATCTGAATAGCGTCAATGACCCCCGGGGTGTTTCGAATTACATCCAGGTCCTGCTCGATAACCCGTTTAGGCTCGAAGTCGTTGCCAAAACCGGTGCTAGTTAAGTAGAAGCTGTTGGCTTCGTCAATGCCGCTTTCTCGCTGCATTAATGCCTGACGCTCTACAATAATAAATATCGCGTTTACCACTATGGTCATGGTTAATGCGATTTGCAGGGCAATGAGTACGGCACCCACTTTGTTGCGAAGCAGAGCGCGGCAAATAGGGCCAAACTCTAAATTGGTTTTCATGATTGGCTCCTTATTGGGTTTTCAGCTG
The DNA here is from genome assembly GCF_984433645.1 of Marisediminitalea sp. Taxonomy (NCBI): domain Bacteria; kingdom Pseudomonadati; phylum Pseudomonadota; class Gammaproteobacteria; order Alteromonadales; family Alteromonadaceae; genus Marisediminitalea; species Marisediminitalea sp. The sequence continues at coordinate 22,031 of NZ_CFIDRX010000048.1, read as the reverse complement.
ACTTGCTGGCGGAATACTGCACACACGCCATGCAGGGTAACAACCGGCCAGCACACTGGCGGTAATGGCAATGCCAAACGACAGCACTACCATAGTGGCATCCAGATGCACTAATTCACTGATGAAGTCACCATACAAAGACTCGATGGCCTGTAATCCCAGTGAGGCCAGTGCCAGCCCGAGAACACCGCCTATTAATCCTATGAGTGCGGTTTCGGTAATATACTGCGCGAAAATTGCGCCTTTGGTGGCACCAATTGCCCGGCGTAGGGCAACGTCGCCATTGCGGGTTGCAAATTTAGAAAGTAACAGGCCAACGGTATTGAGAATGCAAACAAACAAAAACAGGAAGGCCATGTACATCATAATTTGCGCATCGTCGGCCACCACTTCTTCGGTTTCCATCCAGGTCATGACGTCCGACAAGCGGTTGTTGTGAGGGCGCGGAAAACGGCCCAATGCTTTTTGCTCGTCCACGTAGGCGTTGAGGAATGTCATGTAAGCATCGCGGTCGGCATCAGTTGGTAATTCAACCCACATCTGGTAGTTAATACATTCCGACATCAGGAACGCTTCAAAGCCTTCGCCCTCAGGGGATTTCCAGCAATTAGTGTTGCCGCCATTCGACAGCTGCATAACCTGCTTCATGTAGAAAGGTATAAATACATCCTCGGTCTCGCTGAACGCACCTGTGGTGACATCGTAGAAGCGCGGTACCAGGACCCATTCATCGAGCACGCCTACCACCGTAAACATTTCACCTGCGATGGTAATGGATTTACCCACCGAGTTTTCACCGCCAAATACACGGTCGTTGGTTTCTTTGCTGATCACGGCGACTTGCTTACGGGCAACATCGTCGCTGTACTGCCAGCCACTGCCGTATAAAAACGGCGCGTTGAACATGGGGAAAAAGTCGGCAAAGTTCAGGCGCAAGCTGGCCATAAAGGGCTTTACATCCGGGTTGTCTGGCTGCACTACGCCGCCAGAGCTTGCCATAGCTGACTGACGGAATGCCTGCTGTGCCTGCATCAGGTTAGTGGCGTCGGTCCAGGTTAGCTGGTCGGGTGGCTCATTGGGCTCTCGGGCTGCGAAATGCGGGCTCCAGCTGTCGAGCTGAACGTAGTAAAGCTGATCGCTTTTTTCCGGAATCGGGTTGGCCGACATCAGGTAATTTACCGTAATGGTGGTCATACAGGCACCAATACCTAGTGCAATAGCCAGCATCATTAACCCGCTGAGCCAGGGCGTGCGCTTAATGCTTTTGCTGGCCAATTTTAAGTAGTAGTAGAACATAACGGTGTCCTGCGCTGACTATTGGTTGCTGGCCAGTGCCACAGGCACCAGGGTTTCGTGTTCACTGATCTGACCGTCGCGAACAAACACATTCTTACTGGTTTGCATGGCCAGTTCCGGGTCGTGGGTGACCATCACAATGGTGGTGCCCTGCTGGTTAATTTCCTGCAATAAGGCCATCACGCTTTTTGCCATTTGGCTGTCCAGGTTCCCGGTTGGTTCGTCAGCTAACAGGAAACGAGGTTCACCGGCTAACGCGCGGGCTATGGCGACGCGCTGCTGTTGTCCGCCCGAAAGTTGTGCGGGTAAGTGCTTCATGCGGTTTGCGAGCCCTACGCGCTCCAGGCTTTGAGTAATACGCTTATGGCGTTCCTGTTTGCTGAAGCCGCGATAGCGCAAAGGCACGTCGACATTGTCGTACAGGTTCAAATCCGGGATCAGGTTGAAACTCTGGAAGATAAAGCCGATTTTTTCGTTGCGAAGCTGACTTCGCTGCCGATCAGAGAGGTTGCTGACATCGGTGCCGTCCAGTACATACTGGCCGCTGGTGTAGGTTTCCAGTAACCCTGCAATGTTCAAAAACGTCGTTTTACCAGAACCGGATGGACCGGTGACAGACACAAAGTCACCTTCGTCGATAGTGAGGTTAAAGTCGCGCAGTGCGGTGGTTTCCACCAGGTCGGTGCGAAACACCTTGTTGATATTGTTCATTGATAGCATGTTGATTCCCTGTCGTTCTATTGTGTGATCAGCACTGTTTCGGCGTTGTTGAACTGCGCAATGCCCGAAACAATGATGGTGTCGTGCTCATTCAGGCCCGACGTGATTTCTACCGCCGCCAGGCTTCTGGCGCCGGTGGCAATAGGCGTGCGATACGCGATGTTGTCGCGCACAACATAGGCAACCCTGCCACCGCCGTTATCCAGAAATTGCCCGCGTTGTACCATGAGTACATTGGGTTTGTTCTCCATCAGAATGCGGGTGGTCAGTCGCTGGTTTTGGCGCAATCCAACGGGCGAGGCGTTGCTGCCATCGGCCACAAAGCGCACACGACCTGTTACCTGATTGTTCTCAATTTCGGGGGATATGGTAACCAGCTTAGCCGGGTACATCTGGCCGTTAACGTTCACCTGAGCCTGCATGCCCAGGGCTAAGTCGTCGGCGTAGCTTTCTGGAATACCGACTTCCAGTTCAAACTCACTCAGGTCTACCACGCTTAAAATGGCCTGGTTTTTCGCGACCTGATTTTTTTGCTCTACGGCAAGGTTGCCAACAATGCCGCTTACCGGTGAACGTAACTCCAGCGCGTCAACCTGACGCTGAAGTTCAGCGACTTTCAGCTCCTGGCGGGTCAGTTGATGCTCTTTACTTTTAATTTCGAACAGCAGGCTTTCTTTGTTGAGCTCGGCATCGCTAATGGCGTGCTGGTGGACTAACTCAGCATTGCGCAGATCGTCCTGGGCCTTTTCAAAGTCGATATTGCTGATGGTTTTGGTTTCGTAGGCTTTGTCGGCCCGGCGCTTTTCCCGTGACGCCGCGGTGAGGGTAATCTGCGCAAGATCTACCGCTTTCTGGTCGTCCAGCATGGCTTTTTTAGCCTGGATACGCTGGCGAGACAAAGCGGTTTGCAGTTCTTCGAGGGCGGCGTTTTCCTGCTCAAGTTGGTTGGTGAGGTCAGGACTGTCAATTGTAGCCAGTACTTGATCTTTCGTGACTTCATCTCCAGCATCGACCGCAAAGGTAATAGTGCCTTGCGCGGGGCTGTACAGGCGAGGACTGACCGCCGCAACCACACGACCTTCAATGGATAAGTCGCGCACCAGGTCGCCATAGCCGACACTGGCGAGTCGTAACCGGGCGGCCGAAACTGATGCGTCAGAGGCTTGCCAGCTGGATACAGCTGGTACAACATAAAACAGAAGCAGGCCAATAACGGCTACGCCGGCTAACGCATACCACTTTAGTGGACGGGATTTTTTATGGATGAGGGTGTCCTGACCGCTGGTATCGGCGATGTGCATGAACAGGTTTCCTTTTCACTCTTGAATACCTGCTATGTCGAGAACAAATCCGGAATAGTTTAAATGGGAGAAAGAAAAAATAGCAAAAGGGCCGCAAGCATTGCACATTGTCGGCCCGAAACGAGCTGTTAACCTGCTGCGCGCAAGCGCTCCAATACATGAATCACGCCGCGTAACTCCGCCAGCGATTTCATTCTGCCTGCATAGGAATAGCCGGGGCGTACGCCGGGTTTGTTCATCTCCTCGTCCATCAAATGACCGTGGTCGGGACGCATGGGAATACTGTTGCGCTTACCTCGATTGGTCTCTTCGTCCAGCAACGCGTTGATCAGGCCAATCATGTCATTGTCGCCATCTAAGTGGTCTGATTCATAAAAAGAGCCGTCTGGTTCCCGTTTTACATTGCGTAAATGTACAAAGAAAATGCTGGGTCCAAAGGCACGGACCATGTCTACCAGGTCATTGTCTGCACGCGCGCCAAACGAACCTGCACACAGGGTTAATCCGTTGGCTGGGCTTTTTACTGCTTCCAGAATGGCACGGGCATCGTCGGCGGTGGAGACTACACGTGGCAAGCCAAACAGCGAGAACGGTGGATCATCCGGGTGAATACACATTTTTACGCCTGCTTCTTCGGCTACCGGAATAACTGCTTGCAGGAAGGCAAACAGATGCTGGCGATAACCCTCGGTGCCCAGTGCAATAAACAGGGCAATGGCTTTGCGAATGCCTTCCCGGTCGTATGAGCCTTCGCCACCCGGTAACCCCGCAATAATGTTCTTCTCCAGAAGCTCACGCTCGGCGGGCGATAGCGCCTCAAAGCGCGCTTTGGCAACATCAAGTTGCTCTTGGTTGTAGTCTTGCTCTGCATTTTCGCGTTCCAACATGAACACGTCATAGGCAATGAAGTCGGTCATTTCAAAACGCAGTGCTTGTGAGGCGTTGGGCAACTGGTAACTCAGGTTAGTGCGTGTCCAGTCCACCACCGGCATAAAGTTATAACAGACCGTATCAATGCCTGCTGCGCCAAGGTTTCGCAGTGTCTCCTGGTAATTTGCGATATAACGCAGGTAATCGCCCGTTCGGGTTTTAATATCATTATGTAATGGCACACTTTCTACCACCGACCAGTTCATTCCCGCCGCTTCAATTTCAGCTTTGCGCGATTGAATTAAACTAAGCGGCCACACTTCTCCGGTCGGGATTTCATGTAACGAGGTTACGATACCTGTTGCGCCTGCCTGACGAATCTGCCGTAACGTAATGGTGTCGCCTGGACCAAACCAGCGCCATGTTTCCTGCATACTGTTCACCTTGAACGGTTGGTATATTGGTAAGGCCAAAATGTTTGCACATTACGTTGAATGGATCAAGATATTTACGGTTTCTTAAATAGGATTGATTCAGAAGTGAACTATCAATTGTATAGATGGCTGGCATCAATATATTAGATTTATAATTTAGTTATTGTTTTTAATGTATTTTTCTTTGTTTTTGTTTGCCTTTCAATTCGGCTGTTTAAAAACTTGTTAACAAGACGTTGAACCAATTTTTTATTTCCGTATATTGGCCTTACCAAATTGCTGCTGGTAAAGCCAGTTGCTCAATATTCCACATTATGAGTACTGAGTGAGACAACACCTATGATGACCCTACACAAAAATAAACTAACGCTTTTAGCTATATCGATTGCTACCGGGATCGCGTCCTTAGGCCAAGCAACAGCTCAAGAGCTTGAAGTGATTGAAGTAAAGGCCCAGAAACGCGCTCAAGCACAGCAGGACATTCCCGTTGCGGTATCCGTTTTAGGCGAAAACGCGTTAGAGCGACTAGACGTTAAAAACTTTGATGACGTTACCCGTGTTTCCCCATCGCTGACAGTAGAGCATGGTGGTGAGCCCCAGGTAAATGCCATTCGTATGCGTGGTGTTGGAACTGCAGCATACAGTATTGGTGTAGAGTCCAGCGTTGCGGTCGTCGTAGATGAAGTGCCGTTGATGATGGCGGCGCAGGCGTTTAATAATCTGTCAGATATACAGCAGGTTGAGGTATTACGAGGCCCTCAGGGCACCTTGTTTGGCAAGAATGCCTCTGCCGGTGTCGTAAACGTATTAACAAAGGCTGCATCGTCTGACTTTGAAGGGCGCATTGAGATTGGTGCCACGAGCGATAATGAACGCAAAGGACAGATCATGTTGTCTGGCCCAGTCTCTGAGGATGTTAACTACCGCATTAATGGTTACTACAAAGATCGTGAAGGGTATATAACGAACCTAACCACGGGTAATAAACTCAACGGCGATGAAAGCTATGGCATAAGAGGTAAACTTGATTGGTATCTTACAGATAACCTCGACGCCACATTTATTTACGATACATCTCACCAAACCGGCAGTAACGTACCTGTTTGGGTAGAAACAGGAAATGGAGTATCTGGCGAAGGTGAGAATGCATCAGAAGATAACCGGAAAGTACGCAGAGATACTGATAATGAATATGAAACAGACCAAACACTAGCTGTTGCAAAGTTTAACTATTTGCTAAGTGACGATTTAGTACTGACTTCGGTATCGAGTTTTCAGCAGTTTGAACAATTATCTGTGTCAGATGAAGACCTAACCGACGTGCCATTGGAAGATGCATTTCCGCCATTTTTGCTGGATAGGTTTGACCCACTAGGGCTAGGTGGGCCGCAAGTTGTGCAGGATGCGTATATTGACGCAGAAGCTTTTACACAGGAAATTCGTCTTACAGGGACACCCTCTGAAAGTCTGGAGTATATTGTTGGTTTGTTTTTCAGTGATCAGTCAATTTTCAGGGACTTTGACAGAAAACCGTTGTTGTTTGTGTTAAACAAATGGGAAGCTGAGGCAGAATCTACTAGTACTGCGCTGTTTGGACAAGGCTCTGTTGAAATTGCCTCCGATACTTTTGTTGATATAGGGCTTCGTTTCAATCACGAAAAAATCAGCGTCGATTTTACCGATTACTACGGTAACGGTTTTACTCTGAATCCCACGAATCCGGCTAGATATCAGGGAGATGACTCGCAAAATGCAGTCACCGGAAAGATCTCGCTGCGTCACTTTCTTCACAACGGCACCATGGTGTATGGGGCAGTAAGTACGGGCTACAAAGGCCAGGCCTATGATGTTGCATCCGGCTTCTCGCATAATGATGCCGATCAGCCGGTCGGCGAGGAAACATCAGTATCTTACGAAATTGGAATAAAAGGCTTTACTGATTCCAGAAATTTCAGCTATGACATCGTTGCCTTTTTAACGAACTTCGATGATTACCAGGCACAAGGCGCTCGCACAGACGAAAATGGTACGCCAATTTTTGCTCTGAATAATGTGGGGGAATTACAAACAAAAGGTATTGAGGCTGAGTTTTCGTATCAGGCTACCGATGCGTTGCGTATTGATGCGTCGGTTGCTTATACGCGTGCCACGATTGAATCATTCGTAAATGCGCCGTGTTATGGCGGGCAAACTGAAGAAGCCGGTTGTATGGTTGGCGCTGGCCCGGGTGGGCTGGAAGTTCAGGACCTTACCGGGAACGATCTGAATAATTCACCAGATTTAAAATACAATCTGGCTATGTACTGGGAACAACCGGCAGAGAGCTTTGATTTTAGTTGGTTCGCACAGGCAAACTATCAATGGCAAGACGATGTAAGCTTTGATTTATATGGTGATCCTCTGAATAAACAAGACGCCTATGGCATTGGTAATCTGGGCTTCGGTATTGTTGATAACCAGGACAAATACAAAGTTACTGTTTTTGCTAACAACCTTTTTGATGAGCATTATTCAATGGGATACAGCAACTTCGAAGAACGTTTCCAGGGAGAAACTGCATTGGCAAAACGCTGGTCGCGTGGTGCACTTCGTTATGTTGGTGTAAATGTGTCTTACCAGTTTTAATCAATTCAATTAGCGATCATGCAGCAGTGTAATAATACTGCTGCATTTTTTGTTTGGGGGATAAATGAGACAACGAATTCGGGCGAGCTTGTATTTAGCCGTCATTTTGATGTTTGGTTGTAGTACAGACAACCATCAGGTGTCAGAAAGTGTAAGTAATCACTCAATTAGAAATAAAGTAGAGCTGGAGCAACCTTGGAGTTTTCAATTTTCTGCTGAAATGCCTGCCGGTATCTATTCAACGGGCTTTGATTCCTCACAATGGCAACAAGTGTCTGTTCCTCACTCTTGGAATAGGGTGGGGTACTACCTGGACGATAACAGCCGACATATCCACACAAAACAAAATATCAATGTTGAACAAGGTGTTGGTATATACAGAACGGTGTTTTCATTGGATGCCTCCCTGCAGGGCAAGCAACACTGGCTGGAATTTGATGCCGTGAGTCGGGTAGCGGAAGTCTGGTTAAACGGGCAGTATTTGGGCGAACACAGGGGCAGTTTCAATCGCTTCCGGTTAAATGCAACTAACGCTGTCACTTATAACGCGCCTAATATCTTGGTGGTGCGGGTCGATAACAGTAAACCAACGGTAGATTCTAGCACCGCGGATACATTACCGATCGCAGGCGACTTTTTTGTTCACGGCGGTATTTACCGGCCTGTAAGGGTAATTTCTACCAATGATATACACATCGATATGCAGGATTTTGGTGGTCCTGGCGTTTACGCCACAACTGTCTCCGCAAACGATAAATTGGCTCGCATTGAAGTAAACAGCCGCGTAACGAGTCACTTACTGTCGGAGTCTGCGGTAGAAGTTGAAATTAACTTACGGAACGACAGTGGTGAACTTGCTGCGACAACATCACAGGTCATATCGGTTTCAAATAGCAACACCGCTGAGCTGAATCAAGTGCTGGACGTGCAACAGCCCAGGTTGTGGCAAGGCACGGATGATCCTTACCTTTATCAGTTGGAAGTGGTTATCAAGCGGCCGGATGGTACTGTGCTGGATAAGGTCAGCCATGACTACGGTATTCGCACCATCGCGATTACGGCATCGGACGGTGTGCTGCTCAATGGACAGCCATTGCGATTGAAAGGCGTCGCTTATCACCAAGACAGAGAAGGCCGGGGTTGGGCCGTTAGTGAGCAGGATATAGAAGAAGACGTTGCAATCATGGTGGCGATGGGCGCCAATACAATTCGCTTGGCACATTATCCCCACGGACAACCTGTTCACAACATCGCAAACCGGCTAGGTTTGTTGCTATGGGACGAAATTCCACTTGTTTCGGCGTGGCGATATGGTGAACAGCATCAGGACGTTAATGCGGCTATTGCCGACAATGCAAGCCTACAGCTCATTGAAATGGTGAAACAGAACTACAACCATCCGTCTGTCGCAGTATGGGGGATTGCGAACGAAGTGGATTTTGGCGCTGTAGTGCCGATGTTTGTTCAAAGCGAACCTGGCTCTAATCCCGATCCGGTTCCGCTGCTTAAGCGATTAGCTGCAGAAGTTGAATCACTTGATGTAAGTCGCCCGTCGACGCTGGCTAACTGTTGCGCTAGTGTCGCTAGCTGGCAGCGAGCCAATGTGCCTAATACGTCTACTATTACTCAAACGACCGGGGCTAACAGGTATTTTGGATGGTACTACGGAAAAGCAAGTGATTTGGGGCCTCACCTCGATGACCTCCATAAACAATATCCAGAACAACCTTATGCCGTGACCGAATACGGTGCAGGTGGAGCACCTACTTTTCACACTGACAATGTGCTGGGTGGACCGGTTGCTGCTACAGGGCGCAATCAACCAGAAGAATATATGACCTTCGTGCATGAGGTAAATTGGAAGGCAATCAACGAGCGTCCTTACTTGTGGGCGAGCTGGATTTGGAATGCGTTTGATTTTGCTACTACAACTCGTCGTGAAGGTGATTCGCAAGACATTAATACGAAAGGTTTGGTGACTTATGACCGGGCAATTAAAAAAGACGCTTACTTTTTCTATCAGGCCAATTGGACGGTTGAGCCGATGGTACATATTGCGTCTCGCCGATATAAGAACCGCGCTTATCAGGTAACGGATATTAAAGTGTTCTCGAACTCATTTTCTGTTGAATTAAGACTGAATGGCGAAGCTTTAGGGCGTAAGTCTGGTTGTGTGCAACAAACATGTGTATGGGAAAACGTTCGCTTGGTTGCAGGCGATAACAGAGTTACCGCAATTGGACACAACAAAAACGGCGAGCAATTGGTGTCTGATACCGTAACGTGGCAGCTCAATAGCACGCAATACAATGCGTACTATATTGATGCGGGCGCGCAAATGGCTGCTACAACGCAGCAACAGCATTTCGGATCAGATCATTTTTTCACAGGTGGTCAGGCCGCATCCTACGATACGCCAGGAAGGTGGGGGCGACCGCCGGTGCTTGCCGAAATTCACGGAACTGACGATAGAGGGCTTTTTGCCACCTACAGAAAAGGAGAATTCAGCTATCGTTTACCTTTAGATAACGGCGCCTACCGTGTTGCTATCTACTATGTTGTAAGCAAAAGCGATGCGCCTGCTGATTTCAACGTGTTGGCCAATGGCTCGGTGATGTTGGCTAATCTGGGTACTGACAAAGTAACTAAGGAAGGCTTAACTGCAGTAATCAGGGAGGGGACGGTTATAGTGAAAGAAGGTAAGCTATCACTCGATTTTGAAGCCCTTACAGGTGAGCCAAAAGTATCAGCTATAGCCATAGCGCCACTTTAAGTGTTACCAATTGCCCTATCGACTCAAATGCGGATGTTCGATAGGGCTTTTTTTATTCGGCATCCAGCTCCAGCACAGACATGTCCTGTTCAATAGCGTGTGATATGTGATTCTGCATGGCAGCTTTGGCTCTGTTCGGGTCGCGAAGCTTTAATGCATTTAAAATCTTGCGGTGTTCTTCAACATAGGGGTGAACACCTAAGTCCCGAACGCGCTGGTGGAAAGTGGAGCTCAATGCAGATTTATTTCTGAGTTCCCACAGCCACTTTATGGTGGAAGTGAGTGCGCTGTTATTGGTAGCTTCTGCAATGGTGCAGTGAAACAGCTGGTCGGCTTGTTCCTGCTCCTGTTCACCGGCGTCAGCACTTTCCATGGTCTTTAGTGCTTGCTCAAGGGTCTTGATTTGTTCTTTGGTAATACGCGCTGCTGCCAGACTCACGGCCTCAGTTTCAATAAGCAGGCGAGCTTCCAGTACTTCAAAGGGGCCTGGCACGTCGTCAATGGTAATGGCTTCCGGGCTCTGCTTTAACGGCAAGGCGTAAATGCCAGAGCCGGTGCGAATTTCTACCAGCCCGGCAATTTCCAGCGCAATCATGGCTTCGCGGATAGTGGGGCGGCTAACCTCAAAACTGGCAGCAAGATCCCGCTCAGAAGGCAGCCGCTCGCCGGGTTTGATTTCCCCACTGCGGATCAGTGTTTCAATTTGCCCGGCAACTTCCAGGTATAAGCGACGTACCTTCACGGCTTCAACTTTCATTTGGGTATTCCAATCACGATAATTTGTTGAGCTTACCGCGATTGGGGAGGGTGTCAAGCCACCCTACCGTTGGTGCTCTCGCTGCTTTTTGGCATACCAGTTTTGCATGAGGTACCACACTTGTTTTTTGATACCCTGATCGCTGAGAAGCCCCTTTCTGTTCCAGTAATCCTGAACACCGGCAAGCGGTCGACGTGCGGCACGAAAGTCCTTGAGCAACCAGGGGGATACGCCGGCCAAATGCGGCATATTGTCCAGCATGATCAGGTTTTGTTTGAATACTCGCAGTTGATAAGCCTCTGAGAAGAAGGTGTTTTCATCACCCTCCCAACCCTGCAGCGCACCGGCGCCAAATTCACTGATAATAATGGGCTTGTTGTAAGCGGATTGCCACTTGTACTGCGCACAGGTTTCTGGTTTGTCGTAGTACCAACCGCAGTAACTGTTAATGCCAATCACATCCACCACACCGGCGAAGGCTTCGTCGATAATACGGCCGCTGTCTGTTGATGTTTGGGTATTAATGGCCGCGGTCACCAGTCGGGTAGGGTCAGTGGTGCGAACGGTATTGGCTAATTCCGTTAAGAAACTAGTTCTTACTTCGGTATTTGGGGTTTCGTTGGCGATAGACCATAGAATCACGGCAGCGCGGTTTTTGTCTCGAAATAACATCTCACCGAATTGCTGTTTGGCTTTAGCTAATACCTCTGGGTTATCGAACTGAATGTCCCAGTAAACCGGGATCTCTGCCCACACCATCAGGCCTAGTTCGTCAGCAACTCTGAGCATGTTTTCGTTGTGAGGATAATGTGCAAAGCGCACATAGTTGCTGCCTAGCTCTTTCGCCCAGCCAAGTAATACTCGCGCTTCTTCTTCGCTCCAGGCTCTGCCGTCGCTAAAGGGCTTTTCTTCGTGAATAGCAATGCCGCGAAGAAAGACGGGTTTACCGTTTAGCAGCATTTTGTCGCCATCGACTTCAATGGTTCTGAAGCCAATTTTATCGGTGAGCGTTTGATCGCCGAGCGTCAACGATGCGGTATATAAAGTAGGACTCTCGGGTGTCCATAACTCAGGTTTGGCTTTGAACGTTAAGCTGGCTTTTCCTGTAGCGTCAGTGGTCAGGCGCTTAGAGATGCCAAGCTTTGGTAGCGCAATATCAACTTTCTGTTTTGCTGGTGACTCTCCGGTAACGGTTACAGAAACCGCTATTGTTCCGCTTTTTTGATAGGTAAAACTGTAGTCCTGGATGTAAGTAGGAGAAAGTTCAATGAGTCGAACCGGGCGGGTAATGCCGCCATAGTTCCACCAGTCGGTGCTCATAGTGGGAATAAAGTCTGGCTCGCGGCGGTTATTCACTTTTACAACCAGTACGTTTTTACCGTCTTTCAGGGCGTCTGTTGCCTTGAATTGGAAGGGTGTAAAGCCACCTTCGTGCTTACCTAGCAGGGTGCCGTTTAAATAAACACTTGCCAGATAATTTACGGCGTCAAAGTAAAGCATGTACTCTTTGCCGGGTTTAGCCTGGTGATCGAATGACTTTTCGTACCACACACTCCCTTCGTACCAAAACAGCTTATCGTCCTGTGTATTCCAGTCGCCAGGTACGCTGAGCTTCATGGCAGAGTCGAAGTTAAACTCTTGCAGCTTGTCTGCGGGTGGCGTGCCATCAAAATTCTGAAATTTGCGCTTATCACCCACATCGAAGGGATCAACAATGGCGTTCCACTGACCATTCAAAGAGGTTTGCTGGCGTCCTGGCGCATTTTGTAACAGGTCCAGTGCGAGGGACTGGCTCGCGAAGAACAACACGCTTAAGACAACGATAACTGACTTCATAATGTATCTGCTTTGTTAATTGGTAAGGCCAAAACTTACAATATATTTATATTCAATAAAACTATCTGACCAATTATTGATAGTTTGTTTCCGTATTTGAAACGAATCTATGGGAGCATTCCAGTGCGACAGCCGTGGTGTACCCGTGTAATATTTAGCCATATGCGAAGAAGGAGAGAGTGATGCATATTGGAATTTACATTTACGACAATGCCGAAGTGCTGGACTTTGCCGGACCATTCGAAGTGTTTTCAACCGCGAACCGCTTTCTGGAAAAAGATAAGCAACACAAAGTATCATTGATAGCAGAAAAGGCGTCTCCTGTGCATGCCCGCGGAGGTTTTCGGGTGATGCCTGATTTTTCCATCAGCGAACATCCGCCAATCGACGTTTTGGTAGTGGTAGGCGGCGTGCATACCGAAGAAGTGAAAAAGGCAATCGTTACAGCATGGATTGCCGACGTAGCAAGGTCAGCGAGGCGGGTTGCATCAGTGTGTACGGGCGCATTTTTGTTAGCGGAGGCCGGCCTGTTAGCAGGGCGGGATGTCACAACCCACTGGGAAGACTGTGATGACTTGCAGCAAGCTTATCCGGCGCTAAACGTGAAGCGGAACGTGAGGTGGGTGCAAAGCGATCCATTGATCACATCGGCAGGTATTTCTGCAGGTATTGATATGAGCCTGGCCTTAGTGGCGTTACTTTACGAGCAATCACTCGCCGAGCAAACGGCGCGGCAAATGGAATTCGACTGGACGCTGAACCCTGCTGTGTCTGAGGCGTAAATACTTTGCTATGGCGCGATTTGGCTTTTGAATCACGCTGTTTTACGTTACGTTAGCGCTAATTACTCTTAGTTAGACATGTCTCTGTTGTCGCCACAATCATTGCGTAAGCAACTGTCTGCTTTGACTGCCCTGTCCGAAAAAAAGCCCTGTTTTTATTTTATGCACGGCTATTTCAGCGGGCTTGCAGTCATGCCAACCCTCGTCCCGCCTTCCAATTGGCTGCCTCACCTTATGGGCGATATAGCGTTTGAATCAGAGTCGCAGTTAACACTGCAAGAGGCCTTGTTTCAGTTATACAACCAAATTATGGAGCACGGCAAAGAAGCGTGGCGGTCAGTTGCTGGCGCGCTGTTTTGGTTGCGCGCAAAATAGCGCAGGTTAATTACGTTCTATTGTTTTTAGTGGTTAGCTGATCAACCAGTAATTGAGTAAAAGTACTCAGGGTTGTTTGTGAGCGCACACATACCTTAAGTGAACGTTGTGCCCATGCTTCATCTAAATCTATTACCGACACCGGTAAGTGAGGCTGTTGCGCAACAGCATCAAAAGGCACCAGTCCGATCCCTACGCCTGCGCTCACCATTCTGCATACTGCTTCAAAACTTTTAACCTGAACCCTGACATTCAGGTGCTGCCCGAGTTGCGAAGCGATGTTCATTGTAAACGTATGAATAGCTGAGCCGTTGTGTAACATCACAAAAGGGTGGTGTAACACATTGGCAAAAGCGACACGCTGGTTCTTTGCCAGCGGGTGAGCGTGCGGCGTTATCAACACTAGCCGGTCATCGCGATAATCCAGCAGCGTCAATGGACGGGAATCATTGGGCTCAGCCACAATGCCTGCGTCGATATCACCCTTCTGCACCGCATCTAAAATGTCTGCACTGGTATGTTCTTCCAGCGCGATACTCACAGTAGGGTGCTCCCCCAAAAAAACGGCTAAATCGGCGGGTAAATAGCTGTGTATGGCATGGGTGTTCGCCCACAGACGAATATGCCCCTGCAGCCCTTTTGCAAACGGCATCAAATCAGCGTGCATTTGTTCGAGGTTAGCCAGGGTGTGTCTGGCGTGTCGCAGGAAGATCTCGCCCGCCGTCGTCAGGCTTATCCCTCTCGCGTGACGGCTGAGCAGCAATGTACCAATGTTTGATTCCAGCGTTTTGATTTTGTGGCTGGCGGTAGACGGTGCCAGGCACACTTTTTCAGCACCTTTAGTCAGGTTTCCAGTTTCAGCGATGGCCAGGAATAAACGCAAATCAGAGAGGGTATATTGCATAGCGTTCCATATTTTCGAATGCTTAATTGAAAATAACCCAATTCTACGCGTTATAAAACTGACGTACTATGGGGATTATCGAATACTAACTGCAATAATACCGTGACGTCTTATCAACAGGGTTTCTTTTTGGCTATTCTGGCCGCCTTCGGATTTTCCTTAAAAGCCATCTTTGTGAAGCTGGCTTATGCCGCAGGTGATGTTGATGCTATCACCTTGCTGGCATTGCGCATGGCGTTTTCACTCCCTCTGTTTTTGATAGTCGGTGCCAGCGCCCTAAAACAGGGACCTGCGCTTAGCAAAAAAGATTGGGCCCTGGTTACCGTGGTGGGGCTGGCGGGCTACTATGGCGCGTCTATTCTGGATTTTATGGGGCTTCAGTACATTAGTGCTGGCCTGGAACGACTGATACTCTTCACTTACCCGGCGATGACCGTACTGCTGGCTGTGATGTTTTTAGGGAAGCAACTTCACGGGCGACTGGTTTTGTCGTTGGTACTTTGCTCCGCCGGTGTAATGATTGCAAGTGTGGGGGATTTGCAATTCAGTGACTCACACGGGCAAGTCTGGCTTGGCGTAGGGTTGGTGTTTGGTTCGGCGCTCTCTTATGCCTGCTACAATGCTTTTTCTGAAGTGGCTGTAAACAAGCTTGGGCCGCGTAAAGTGTCATTGCTGGCTATGTTGGTGTCGATTGCCGCCGTACAACTGCATTTTTTATTGTCCAGTCCTGTCTCCGGACTTGTGCAACCCGCCCCGGTTTATGGTTATGCATTGGCAATGGCGCTGTTTGCCACGGTAATACCAGTCTTTCTGCAGGCAACAGCGATTCGTCACATTGGTGCCGCAGATACTGCATTGATTGGCACTTTGGGACCGGTTATTACCATCGCACTGGGTTGGGTAGTACTCAGTGAGCCTACTTCAGCCGCACAACTTACCGGCACCGCGTTAGTTATAGCGGGCGTGCTCGTTATTAAACGCAAAACCTAGACTAACCTTGAAGGCAGAAAGTACTTTGAAATCAACGACCTCTCACTTGTTTGTATACGGCACCCTACGTTCAGGTTACCCAAACCAGCATGTGCTCGACGCTATTGGCGGAACGCGACAAGCGGCCACTGTCTATGGCGAGCTCGTTGAGTCAGGTTGGGGAGCGGCAATGGGATGTCCTGGTTTGGTTCTAAATGCCGATGGCAAAGCAATTCCCGGTGAAGTTTTCAGCTCAACCAACCTGGACAAGCATTGGGATGAACTTGATCGCTTTGAGGGCGAGGAATACCAGCGGGTAGAGGCGGAGGTTAGTTTGGCAGATAACACATCACTATTGGTTTGGCTTTATGTGTTAAAGGCGTAATTGCATCTTTTGGTTATGTTGACAATATGTTGCGTTTTGGTTAATTATTTAAGGGTGTCCACCATTCATCGGAGTCACCCATGCTTTATTTTTATATCGATTTGCTGCTTGCTGTAAGTGAGCAAACCGACCCAAGCCAGCCTGTTCAGGAAGTTGAAGCGTCAGACCAGCAGGACTGAACGCCGCTATAGCCAGATTTTAAAGCCGTTTGTTCGGTTTCCGATACAAAGCTGCTAAAGTATCACTTCGTTTTTTCATATCGTATTGGGCACTGGTCGGTGCCCGATTTTCTATGTCGCTCAGGTATTTGTCGCAAGCCGTAGAGGTTATTGTGCCGTTACTCGTAGTGTCAGATAGCAGGAAGCAAAGTGAGCTGGATCCTATTTACCCTAATGGCGGTGTTTTTCCAAACATTCCGCAACGCTATTCAAAGTAAACTCAGTGCAACCGTGCCCACGCTGGGCGTCACGCTTTCCCGTTTTTTATTTGCCGCACCTATTGCCGGTGCTTATGTTTATGCATTGTCGGTTTGGCGTGGCGAGGGCGTCCCTGATTTTTCTGCCCGGTTCTGGATGTTTGTCGGGCTCGCTGCCTGCTTGCAAATCGCCGCGACGTCGTTAATGGTAATCCTGTTTAAGCAGAAGAATTTTGCGGTGGGCGCAGGCCTGGCAAAAAGTGAAGCACTGGTGGCAGGTGTGCTGGGAATGTTGTTTTTCGGCAGCACCCTAAGCTTGTTAGGTTGGGTTGGGATCATCATTGGTGCAATGGCGGTGTTTGTGCTGAGTGGCTGGCGTAAAGGCGGTGATTTAACCCTGAAAACGGCGCTAATCGGATTGGCTTGCGGTACGTGTTTTGCGCTTACTTCACTGTATGTACGCGAGGCGAGTCACACCCTGTCAGTGTCGTTTGAATTGGCGGCGGGCTGGGTGCTGTTTTGGGTATTGCTGGTACAAACTATTATGTTGTGTGCTTACATTGGGTTTCAACAACCGGCAACGTTTTCCAAGCTGGCTGCACAACCGGGTAAAACCCTGGCAGCCAGTGTGACGAGCTGCTTGGGCTCGATCGGTTGGTTTACTGCCATGGCGCTACAACACGTGGCTTATGTGAAAACAGTTGGTCAGTTGGAAGTATTTACAACTATGCTTATTTCAATTGTCTGGCTTAAACAACCTGTGCGCAAACACGAAACCTTAGGGCTGGTGCTTATTGGGCTGGCTGCGATTCTGGTAATGTGGACCTAGCGCCGGCTCGCTCCCGACTAGTTAAACGAAATCAAGGAAACGTTATCACTTCCGAATACTCTCCCGACCCACTGTTAATGGAAGCGCTGTATGGCATGGCTGATTCGTTTGACGACGGCATTTCAGAATATGCTTTACTGCAATCGCTGCAAGCCTCCCCTTGGCACCTGTTTGAAGGGGTAAATCTCAGCGATTCGCTGGCCATGTTTCAAACGCATTTCGTGTTGTTCAATGCGTTGTACACGCTGAGCGACGAATGGCAAAGTAACGGTGAGGCCGGATTAGATATTCACACCCTGAAGATTATTCGTAATTCATGGCCAGCCAAGCTCTCACAGTCGGGTTCAACCGAGCTGGAATCAGATGACCCGCTCAGGGCGTACTATCTGGATTGGTCAAATCTGAAAGACACAGACCGCGATGGCGTAGAAAAGCTGTTAAATGGCTTTTGGGAGCGTTTTGTGGGCTCAGGCTTTACCGATGATGACGTGAACAAAGCCAGGTCTATCCTGGAGCTGGATGAGGGCGAGTCTATAACGGCGACAGGCTTGAAACGACAGTATCGCAAATTACAGCAGACTCATCACCCGGACAAAGGCGGTAGTACTGAAGCATCGCAACAGATTACCGAGGCATACAGGGTGCTGAGCCGCTTAGTGCGTTAACGCTACAGCGAAGTGTGGGTGTTAACCATTGTACTTGGCCAAATCCTCCCGCTTATCGATTTTATGTTGGTCCTCAGAACGTCCTTTACGCCAGTAGCTTGTAACATACACCTGACTGCGTGGCACATCGAACTGTTCATCCAGAGTGCTGCGGATGGCGCGCATACTGGAAAACTCACAAGCCGCCCAAATTGCAGGTGTGCCAGCTAGCCACTCGAGTTTGCCCAAAGACCCGGCAAGTGTGTCGGTACCGGTGTTTTCAACCCAAATTATGTCGATAGCTTCTGGGTGAGTGAGCACTTGCTTATCGTCTTGATGTTCGATACTGATCACGGCGTAGCCTTTGGTGTCAGCCGGTAATGCAGCAAGTTGCGCACTAATGGCAGGCAACGCTGTCATGTCACCCATGAGCAAAACCCAGTCCCGTTCTTCCGCCAGGCCTTTTGATGATCCTGGGCCACCAAAATAGATGGTATCGCCGGGTTGAGCCGTGACTGCCCAGTGCGACGCCGGTCCACTTTCTACGCCTTCGCCGTGCAACATAAAGTCAACGGTAAGGGTACCTGCATTAGCATCTGCATCTCGCACTGTGTAGGTACGCATGAGTACGGTATCTTCAGGAGTTGGCGACTGTGTAAAGGGTTCACCGTATTGGTTAAACAGCAGTTTAATGTAGCTGCCTGCGGGGGTATCGGGGAACTTGTGTAAGTCTTCGCCGGCTAATATCAGTCTTTGCATAGTCGGTGTCAGGCGTTGACTGGATTGCACCTGAACCTGATAGTATTGTCTTTTCTTCATTTATTTTCCTTATATCTGTGCCCTTGCAAACGCAGCGGGCGCACAATAAACGCAGTGTACTAAAACATCTCGCCTACCGTTATCCATATTGTAAATGAGAATTATTTGCAAAAATAATGGATTGTTTAGAACGCTTTGTTTCGGGAAATCGAATTAGTCGTTGGCATTGAGTGTATTGAACAGTCGCTGAATTTCCTGCTCGCGGCGATGGGGTTCATCATCCATCACTCCGTAACAAATCAGCGTGGTACCTTCGAGTTTTACGCCCATGGCATAACACTGGCCACTCATTCTGGGGAGCCAGAACTGTTCATTTTCCAGCAAAGAGCGCGCAATGTCTGCTGCAGATTGCCCGGGAATTTCCAGCGACAGCCAGTATATCCAGTCGTGCTGGTTACACAGGAAGGTTTGCCCTGTTTGTCGTTGTTCAGCCAGCGTGGCAACCCGCGAGGGAAGCTTATCAGGGAGTACTGGAGAGGTATGTGCCAACGCTGCTTGTACCAATTCACACTTGGCGTGTTGAGGCTCTGTGCGACTTACCAAACGCACGATGGGCTTGGGCAGTGGCTTCAGGCTGGTAATCGTGGGCGTAACTGATAGAGCCTGGGTGAGTGCGACTACTTTGCGATTCAGCGGTTGCTGGCCGTGGTACCAGGCGAGCAGGCTGTTAATCGATTCCGGGTATTTTGATTCAAAGAACAGGTGCTGCTTAGGGACGATTCGCAGGAATTTGATCTCGTCGATTAGGGCTTGTTGGGCAGCCATGAGCTGGCCCGGACGACCGATCATACGGAACGCAAATTTTTGCTGGTAGTTGGGGGAGTCTTCAACAATGACTTGCATGTTGTACTTATTCAGCAGCGCTTTTAATCTGGTTTTTGCCGACAAAAGTCCGTCCAGATAACACTCGGGGAGCCACCAACTGAATATACAGTCGTCTTCCAGAGTCTGCGCTGTAAAACGGTGCTGGCGCGGCGTGTAACGCGCCGAGCTTGTGTGAAAGGGCGAGTGGCTGGCGGTTAACAACTCGTCCTTACTAACACCCGACAGCAACAGGGTGATGCGTGAAGCCTGATAATACTGGGCTTTGTAATCGGCTACGTCGTTCGCTTTTAGTTGCGAAATCGTGTCGCAATAGCCGCCCCAGTGGTGATAGCAATCCGGCGCACGGTCGCCACGCCACACCGCCATTTGTTGCTGATAGTCGGCTGTGGCTTCGTACATTGCCAATTCACGGGCGATCACACCGTCCCGTTCACGGCGAATGTCATCGTCTGAATATTCACATTGCTGGAGTCCGGCCAGCAGGTAGTCGATAGCCTGTATCAATACCGGTTTGCTGGGCGATACCGCATAGAAGTAACTGAACCCGTTGTGGCTGGAGGCATTCATTTTAAGCGGCAACAAACTGTTTGCAGCGAAAAGTGTTTGCCGTGCCGGGTAACGATCAGAAGTGCGAAACACCAGATGCTCAACGAGATGGGCGATACCAGAGCTGTCTACCGCAGGGGTAGGCACCACAAACACCGCACCGAAGTCTTCTGCGGCCTGCTTAAAGCTAACCACATTGAGTCCGTTAGACAGCTGCTCCTGGTGCGCCATGATAGTTATATCTCAGTGATGGGAATACTTACCTTGGGATCACGATACACTAATTCGCGACTCGGTGACTCAGAATTTTTCACTGCCTGGGCCATTAAACCGTGGTCGGGTGATTTACTGCAAACTGGATCGGTTTTATACATGTCTCCGGTCAGCATGTAGGCCTGGCAGCGGCAGCCGCCAAAGTCTTTGTCTTTCTCGTCACAGGTTTTACAGGGGCTGGGCAGCCAGTCGGTACCGCGAAAGTGGTTGAAGGAAAAGTCTTCCTGCCAAATCGATTGAATGGACTTTTCCTGCACATTTGGGAATGTCAGAGGCAAAATTTTTGCGCTGTGACAAGGCAATGCACTGCCGTCCGGGGTAACTGTCAGGAAGGTCGTACCCCAGCCATTCATACAGGCTTTAGGGCGATCCTCGTAATAGTCTGGTGTAACAAAAATAAAGTGCGGGCCTGTGCCTTGCTGTTTAGCACGAAACGCATTTACTTTGGCCTCGGCTTCTTCCAACTGGGCTTTCGCGGGTAGCAGGTGGTCCCGATTCAGGTACGCCCAGCCGTAATACTGCACAGTGGCCAGTTCTACATAGTCACCGTCCAACTCGCAGGACAGGGCCATGACATCGTCGATTTGATCGATGTTCTGCGCGGTCAGGCAGAAATTCAACACCATGGGGTATTCGTACTGTTTTACCAGCTTCGCCACTTTCAGCTTTTGCTCGAAGGAGTGACGCTTATTGCCAATCAGGTCGTTAGCATCGGCATTAGCGGCCTGGAAGCTCAGCTGAATATGGTCGAGACCAGCCTCACGCAGCGCGGCAATACGCTTTTCGGTCAGGCCAATGCCTGAGGTAATTAAATTGGTGTAGAAACCCAGGTCAGAGGCATGCTTTACCAGTACTTCGAGGTCTTTTCTCAACAGCGGCTCGCCACCGGAGAAGCCCAGTTGCACCGCGCCCATGGCACGTGCTTCGCTGAGTACCCGCAGCCAGGTGTCGGTATCACATTCCTGCTCTCGGCTACCCAAATTAACCGGGTTTGAGCAGTACGGGCAGTGTAGCGGGCACTCATAGGTGAGTTCCGCTAACAACCACAGTGGTGGTCCCGGCTGGTTTTGCTTTGCTTCAGACATAGTTTATCCAGCGCTTTTCGTCCGCGTGTTCAAAGAACGCAAAAACGTCTTCACTGAGGCCTTCTGCATCAGGGAATTTGGCCAGTAAGGCGTCGATGATGTCGCTGATTGTGCGCTCTCCGTTTACCTGCAACAGAATTTCCGAGGCACTGGGGTTCAGCTTCACCATACCTTCCGGAAACAACAGCACATAACAGTCCTGCGCCGGCTCGAACTGAAATTTAAACAAGCGGTTGAGTTTAGGGATTTTGCCCGAAAGCGCGTCAGACTGTTCACTCATTACATTAAACCCTTGTGGCAAATTTGCTGGTCAGCCAGCCCGTGGAAAGGTTTGCGATTAAATTCAAAAGCCAGGCTAATAGCATCGGCCAGTGACCAGAGTACGTCCAGTTTGAACTGCAAAATATTCAGGGCTTTTTCCTGTAGCTCGCGGGTATTGAAGTGGTCCAGGGTGATCGCCAGACCGTGTTCTACGTCACGACGTGCCTGGCTCAGGCGCATTTGGAAATAAGAAAAGCCTTCCTGGTTGATCCAGGGGTAGTGCTCAGGCCAGGTATCCAAACGACTC
>NZ_CFIDRX010000047.1:0-25342 GCF_984433645.1 Marisediminitalea sp. | reverse complement strand
AGCAGGGAACTGGTTTCAGCCACTCACCCACCTCTCCGTCATGTGGGGCTGCATTCTAATGACTAACGGGTAGAAGTCAATGCTTTTTTAAGGAAAAACAAACCGTATGCCGGGATTTTGTGCAATCCGGTTTTTTTGCCTAAAAAGCAGACAAAACAAACCCTGTTCCTGGTTAAATATAGCGCAAATCCCGTTTTTAGTCCCATTTCCCACAAACCGTTGAGATTTTTCTCTCGCGCACAAAAAAGGCCGGATAAACCGACCTTAGTATGATTATTCTGCGTCTGAGGGTTGCGACCCTTTTTCAGCCTGAATTCTCATATATATTTCTTCGCGATGCACTGATACTTCTTTAGGCGCATTCACACCGATTCGTACCTGATTACCTTTTACACCTAAGACGGTTACTGTGACATCGTCACCAACCATCAGTGTTTCACCCACACGACGAGTTAAAATAAGCATTCTTTTGCTCCTGTTCCTTTAATACGGCGCCTTCCTGGCCAATCTGACGTCTCCGTCCGTACAGACGCGGTGATGGATGCTGAAACCCTGGTGTCACGACAGGGTTTCTCCATCGATACTTGCATTATAGCTTATCTTTTAGCCATGCGTTAACTGACTGTAACGCTTCTGATAAATTTTCTGGCTGACTGCCGCCGGCCTGTGCCATATCCGGACGACCACCGCCTTTACCGCCAACCTGAGCAGCGATGAAATTAATCAGTTCACCCGCTTTCACTTTACTGGTCAGGCCCTTGGTTACGCCGACGATTAAACTGACTTTTCCATCAGCAGGAACGCCCAGCACAATCACCCCTTCGCCAATACGGTTTTTCAGGTCGTCGACCATACCGCGCAACGATTTGGCTTCAACACCTTCAAGCTCAGCAATAAGCGCTTTAACGCCATTGATCTCAACAATGTTAGACAATACGTCTGCACCCTGCTGGCTGGCCAGCTTCTGCTTCAGAGCAGTCACTGTTTTTTCCAGTTCTTTCTGCTGTGTCTGAGTTTGCGCCACTTTCTCGGCAACGCCCAGTGCGTCAGTTTTCAACAAACTTGCAGCTTGTTGCAGCACCGCTTGTTGTTGTTGTACAAACGCCAGTGCGCCCATACCGGAAACCGCTTCAATACGGCGAACACCCGACGCAATACCCCCTTCAGAGATAATCTTAAACAAACCAATATCTCCGGTTTGTTTGACATGCGTTCCACCACACAGTTCCGTCGAGAAGGGTCCCATGGACACAACGCGTACTTTTTCATCGTACTTCTCGCCGAACAATGCCATTGCACCAGACGCTTTGGCTTCATCCAAATCCATTAACTGTGTCGTCAATACATGGTTAGCCTGAATTTCTTCATTCACACGCTGCTCAATGGTTTGCAATTGCTCCGCCGTTACACTCTCAAAATGCGAAAAGTCGAAACGCAAACGTTCTGCATTCACCAATGAGCCTTTCTGAGTAACGTGATCGCCCAACACTTCACGCAGTGCTGCGTGTAATAAGTGAGTTGCACTGTGATTCTTACGAATCGATGTGCGTTTTGTATCATCAATTTTTGCAGCGGCTTTATCGCCTTTCTGAATAACACCTTTTACAATGCCTTTGTGAGCAAAAGCATTACCCAGTTTTTGGGTATCTGTTACCAGGAATTCGCCGTTGGCCACTTTGAGGACACCCGTGTCACCCACCTGACCACCAGACTCAGCGTAGAATGGGGTGCTGTCTAACACCACGACACCTTCTTGTCCGTCAGTCAGCTGTTCACAGAAGTCGTTGCCACAAATTAACTCAACGACATTAGACTCTTGTTCACCGTTATCATAACCAGTAAACGCAGTCTCCTGCTCCACTCTGAGCGTATCGTTGTAATCTGCACCAAACTGACTGGCTTCCTGCGCGCGTTTGCGCTGAGCTTGCATCGCAGCCTGGAAACCGTCTTCGTCGATGGTGTAATCGTGCTCACGGGCAACGTCAGCCGTTAAATCGGTTGGGAAGCCATAGGTGTCATACAACTTAAAGACCAATTCACCCGGAATCACCGTACCTTCCAGTGCTTCAAGGGCTTCGTTAAGGATGTTCATCCCGCGAGACAGTGTCTTACTGAATTGCTCTTCTTCCACTCGCAGTACTTTTTCAATAACCGGCTTCTGATCTTTCAGTTCAGGGTATGCTTCACCCATCTCTTTGATCAGCGCTTCAACCAGCTTGTAGAAGAAGATATCGCTGGCACCTAACTGATAGCCGTGGCGCACAGCACGACGAATAATACGTCGCAATACATAACCACGACCTTCATTGCTAGGCATAACACCATCGCAAACCAGGAAGGCACAAGAGCGAATGTGGTCGGCAATAACGCGCAATGACTTGTTCGACAAGTCTTCGGTACCGACAATCGTCGCAGCGGCTTTGATCAGGTTATCAAACAGGTCTATCTCGTAGTTACTGTGTACGTGCTGCATGATCGCAGAAATACGTTCCAGGCCCATACCGGTGTCAATCGACGGCTTAGGTAACGGCTCCATAGTGCCATCTGCCTGACGATTGAACTGCATGAATACCAGGTTCCAGATTTCAATAAAACGATCACCGTCTTCTTCTGGTGTGCCCGGAGGACCACCCCAGATATGTTCGCCGTGATCGTAGAATATTTCAGAACAAGGGCCGCAAGGACCCGTATCGCCCATCGACCAGAAGTTGTCTGATGTCGCGATGCGAATAATTTTTTCTTTCGGCACGCCAATCTGGTTTTCCCAGATATCGAAGGCTTCATCATCTTCGGCGTACACGGTCACCAGCAGCTTGTCTTTTGGCAGTTTTAATTCTTCAGTCAGAAACGACCAGGCAAACTGAATGGCTTCTTGTTTGAAGTAATCGCCAAAGCTGAAGTTACCCAGCATTTCGAAAAAGGTATGGTGACGCGCGGTGTAACCAACGTTTTCCAGGTCGTTGTGTTTACCACCTGCACGAACACAGCGCTGTGACGAGACTGCGCGCGTGTAGCTTCGTTTCTCAGAGCCAAGAAACACGTCTTTAAACTGGTTCATACCGGCGTTGGTGAACAACAAGGTAGGATCATCTGCCGGTACCAGAGAAGAACTGGCAACGGCCTGGTGGCCATTACGACTAAAATACTCGATGAATTTACGGCGAATATCGGCAGTTGATAGAGTCATTGAGAACCTGAAATCCTTTGTTGTTTATAAAGCCTGTTTGCGGTTTTATTGTCGCTGATTAATTGGTCTGGCTGCACAAAAACCGCATGTTCTTGAGGGTTGCAACAATATCATGGATGATGGCGCTTTGTTAAGCAATGGCGTGGTCAGAGGGCAGAAATAATTACTATCAGGCAGATTGATTGTTTCGATTAAACCACAGTATTTATTCTTCTGTTACTGAAAGCGCGTATTCAATGTGGTCCTGATAAAATCCGCGGTACTGTAAAAAGCGCATTTGTTTGTAGCGCAGTTCCCGGTCTGAGATGCGTTCAATGCCGTATTTTTTTGCCCGTACTTGCAAAGCAAGTTCAAACCAGTCGATTTCGTTTTCCTGAATGGCTTGTTCTACTAAGTGTTCATCGACCTGCCACTGCTGACAGTCCATTTTTACCCGACCCGGGCCCTGTCCTTTCGCGGCGCCTGCGCGCACCTTCATTTCGGCAAAACGGGCATCACTTTGGATACCGGCTTCGCGATATTCTTCTAACACCGGCACAAACGCGTTTGTCTGAAAGCCTTTTTGCTGTAATTTTCGTATGAGCTCAGCATACGCATGTTCTCGTCGTGACAACATGCGTGTAATCGAATCCATAATGATTTTGCGGTCGCTATCTGTCATGTTTAAATCAACTTTTTTCATTAACGGGGCATACTAACGAAATGGCGTACGAAGTAAATATCCAAGGGTACCGCGTGCGATGCCTTGATGCCATTTCAGAAATCGCTCAGGACCAATGGGACTCACTGGCTGTTCATGCAGCAACGGGCGGCCCCTTCGTGCAGTATAACTGGCTTGCACTGCTGGAGGACACTGGCTGCGTAGGTCAGGATACCGGCTGGCAACCTGCCCATTGGGTTATCTACAAGGACGATGTGCTGGTCGCACTGGTGCCGGGTTACGTTAAAACCGACAGCTATGGTGAATACGTTTTTGATCACAGCTGGGCCAATGCTTATCACCAACATGGGTTTGCATATTACCCAAAGTGGATTGCAGCGATACCGTTCACTCCGGTTACAGGGCCTCGCCTGCTATTGCGGCCTGGCACACAGCTTAACGATTGCCTCAGCACCTTAAAACAAGCTCAGGAAGTCTGGGCCAACCAGTCAGGTATTTCGTCTTTTCACTGGTTATTTCACGACCACGATTGTGCTGCGTTTGAACAACTGGCTCTCCCCACTCGCAGAAGTGTGCAGTTCCAATGGGTCAACCGCAATTATTCAAGCTTTGACGATTTCCTTGCGGTGTTAACATCGCGCAAGCGCCGGGATATCAGAAAAAACCGTCATCGCCTCGCAGGGAACGGGCTCGACATTCAAACGTTAACCGGGGAGCAGCTCACCACTGCGCACATGACCACCTTTATTGATTGCTACCAGGATACCTATTTAAAACGCAGTGGGCACACTGGGTATCTGACACCGGCGTTTTTCTATGGATTGCAGGAAACCATGGCAGATAACGTGTGTTTGGTAATGGCCAGCCTGGATGAGCAACCCATTGCGTCCGCGTTGTTCCTCTATGATAAAACCGGCTTATACGGTCGCTACTGGGGCTGCTTGCAGGACATAGATTCATTGCACTTTGAGTGCTGTTATTTTCGGGGAATTGATTTCGCCATTGAGAAGCAATTGCCGTTATTTAACCCGGGTACTCAGGGAGAGCACAAAATTCTGCGCGGGTTCGAACCCATATTTTGTTATTCCCAACACGCCATGCGGCACCCGGATTTTCATCAGGCTGTAGACAACTTTTTACAGCAGGAATCGCCAGTTATTGAACAGTATTTCAATCAGGCGCAGGATGTATTACCTTTCAACAACACTTTTATAACAAAATACATTAACATCAACAATAAACCGTCTTCTGACGACATCTAACACAGAGTATCAAAATGAAGTACACGTTAATTGCAGCATCTGTTGCAGCTACACTAGCCCTAACGGCTTGTAGCAAACCTGAGAACCAAACCACACAACAAACTCAGACCGAAGCGCAAGCCAGCGCTCAGATTGGGTCTTTTGGCGTCGATTTAACTGCCCGTGATATGAGCGTTAAACCTGGCGATGATTTCTTTATGTATGCCAGCGGTACCTGGTACAAAAACTATGAACTGCCTGCAGATAAAACCCGCTATGGTGCATTCTCTCAGCTAGCGGATCGCAGCGAAGAACAGGTCAAACAAATTATTGATGACATTATGGCATCGGATGATTTAACACCTGACGAACAGTTAGTGCACGACTTCTACACGGCCTACATGGATACAGACACCATCAATGCCAAAGGCATCGCACCATTGATGCCAATCATTGAGGAAATCAACAACATCAACTCGGTTGACGCACTAACAACCTTCTTTGGTAAGAGTTGGCTACACGGCACTAACTCGCCACTTTGGGGTGGTTTAGGCTATAACCGACTGGAACCGAATGAATATCAGATGTCTGTTGGTGTAGGTGGTCTTGGCCTGCCAGATCGTGACTATTACCTGAGTGATGCAGAACGATTCGTAGATATCCGCAGTGCCTACCTCAAGCACATTGAAACTATGCTGAGTTTTGCGGGTGAGACCGACACAGAGCAGAAAGCGCAGGCAATTCTTGCCCTGGAAACCCGCATTGCAGAGATTCAATGGCCAAGAGAAAAGCGTAGAAACCGTGACCTGACCCTGAACCAGATCGCGCGTGAAGAACTGAGCGATGCTTACCCTAACTTCAACTGGAACGCTTGGTTAAATGCGCAGGGCTACAAAGCGCCGGAACTTAACATTTCACAACCCGAGCCGGTTAACGCGGTCATTGAAATTGTAAATGACACATCGCTGACAGATTGGAAAACCTACCTGACTTACCATGCGATATCTAACAACGCGTCTATGTTGTCAGACGATATTTACATGGCGAATTTTGATTTCTTCGGGAAAACCCTGTACGGACAGCAAGAGCCTCGTCCACGTTGGAAACGTGCAATAGGCGCAATGTCAGGGACTGAGTCCCTCGGCTTCGCTATTGGTAAGAGCTATGTCAATCGCTTCTTCCCGGAAAGTTCAAAAACGCAAATGGCCGAACTGGTTGAAAATCTTCGCGCTGCACTTGGCGAACGCATTGACGGCCTGGATTGGATGGGCGAAGAAACCAAAGTCAACGCCAAGGCCAAGCTGGCTGCATTCCGTCCTAAAATTGGCTACCCCGATGAGTGGATTTCTTATGAAGGCTTATCGATCACCGCCGATGATTTGCTGACAAATGAACACAATCTGCGTAAGTTCTTCAGAGCGCAGGAACTGGAAGAAGAATTAAAACCCACAAATCGTGAGAGATGGGGTATGACACCACAGCGAGTGAACGCCTATTACAACAGTTCATTCAATGAAATTGTGTTCCCTGCTGCGATTCTTCAGCCTCCGTTCTTCGATCCAAATGCGGATCCAGCGGTAAACTACGGTGCCATTGGTGCGGTAATTGGCCACGAAATGGGTCACGGCTTTGACGACCAGGGTTCTAAGTCAGATGCGAACGGTATTCAGCAAAACTGGTGGACCGATGAAGACCGCGCCGCGTTTGAAGCTAAAGCCGATGCCCTTGCTGCGCAGTACAGCGCATACGAGCCTATCGAAGGTAACTTCGTAAATGGCCGCAACAGCCTTGGTGAAAACATTGGTGATGTAGGTGGTCTGGCAATGGCATATCACGCCTATCAACTAAGCCTGAATGGCAAAGAAGCGCCTGTCATTGATGGCCTGACCGGCGACCAGCGTTTCTTCCTGGCCTGGGCTCAGGTATGGAAAGAAAAGCGCACAGAACAAAGCATGCTGAGTCAGTTGCGTGCAGGTACTCACGCTCCGGGTCAATTCCGTGCGTTAGCACCGCGTAACCACGACGCTTGGTACAAAGCTTTTGACGTGCAGCCAGGTGATGCACTTTACCTGGCGCCAGAAGAGCGTGTACGTATCTGGTAATAATTTGCTAAAACGTAAATCAAGCCACCGTTAATCGGTGGCTTTTTTTTGCCAGATAAGCAACAAATTATTGGCCGGCATTGGACGAATCTCGGTGAGTTGTAACCCCTCTCCCGCCCAGACCTTCAGGCTGTTAATGTCTTTGTAACCGCCATATCCGCGGCTTAGCAAACTGTCGTGGAACTGCTCGTTACTCAGTGATGAAAACTGGCCATTCAGCGTGAAAGGACCATATTGACAAAATATCCCCTGTGCAGGCAATTGTTGGGCAATGCTACGCATCATTAACGCCACTTCATCAGCAAACATAATGTGAGCAGTATTGGCAGAATATACGGCGTCAAACGGGATATCAGGGAACGGATGTTCACCAATTTTCAACGTGATGGGGTCAAATAGATTCGCTAACCCGGCTTCATGTACCCAGGCCTGAATACCAGCGTGATTGTCTACAACATCGCTGGTGTGCCAACTGAGATGAGGCAGGTTACGCGCAAAATGCACCGCATGTTGCCCGGTACCACTGCCTATCTCCAGCACCGTTTTGCTGTTAGCAAATGCCCGCGACAACTCAGCCAGTATCGGCTGTTTGTTGTTTTCGCAGGCCTGGCTAAATGGCTTAGTCATTCAGATTGGGACCCAACCAGCGCTGAGCAGTTTCGATATCCCACCCTTTGCGCTTGGCATAATCTTCAACCTGATCCTGTTGGATTTTTGCTACCGCAAAATAACGGGCTTCCGGATGCGCAAAATACCAGCCCGACACTGACGCGCCAGGCCACATTGCATAGCTTTCGGTGAGCTTCATGCCGGTGTGCTCTTCCGCGTTCAACAAGTCCCAGATCAATTGCTTTTCAGTGTGCTCAGGACATGCCGCATAACCCGGTGCCGGTCGAATGCCCTGATACTTCTCGCGGATAAGGTCATCATTGCTCAGCGATTCGTCCGGAGCATAGCCCCAGTATTGCTTACGAACCTGTTCGTGCAGGTATTCAGCGAAAGCTTCTGCAAGTCGGTCTGCAACCGCTTTTACCATGATGGCATTGTAGTCATCGCCTTTTTCTTCATAAGACGCTGCCAGCTCATCTTCGCCAATGCCGCCTGTCACTGCAAACGCGCCGACATAGTCATTAATGCCAGAGCCTACTGGTGCCACAAAATCACTTAAGCAGTAGTTCGCGCCCTTTGGCTTGTCGGTTTGTTGACGTAAATGGTGCGCCACGCCCAGGGTTTCCTGACGACTTTCATCGGCATAAATCACCACATCGTCATCCTGGCGATTGGCAGGAAACAGCCCGATGACACCTTTAGCCTGCAGGCTTTGATTGGCAATCACGGTGTCCAGCATGGCATTGGCATCGTCAAACAGGCTTTGAGCCTGCTCGCCAACAACGTCATCGGTCAGGATGCGCGGATACTTGCCTGCCAGTGACCAGGTCAGGAAAAACGGCGTCCAGTCAATGTAATTGCGCAGAGTTTCGAGCGGCACCGTTACGGGCGTTACACCTAGTTTATTGGGTGTAACCGGCGCGGTACTGAAGTCTGGTACATGCGCATTGTCGCGTGCCTGCTGCAAACTGACCGGCTTACTGCGAGGCTGTTTACGCGCGTGCTGATCACGCACAATGTCGTATTCTTTGCTGAGCTGCTCAGCAAACTCAGCGCGGGATTGTGCATTCAGCAGCTTCTGGCACACACCCACGGCACGACTTGCGTTAGGTACATACACCACTGGCGCATGGTAGTGCTGTTCAATTTTTACAGCTGTATGCGCTTTAGAGGTGGTCGCGCCGCCAATAAGCAGAGGCAGATCGAACTCCAACCGCTCCATTTCCTTCGCCACGTGCACCATTTCATCAAGAGACGGGGTAATGAGCCCCGACAGCCCAATCATGTCGACGTCTTCTTCTTTGGCTTTTTGCAGGATACTGGCGCACGGCACCATCACCCCCATGTCGATAACTTCAAAGTTATTACACTGCAGAACCACACCCACAATGTTTTTACCGATGTCGTGAACATCGCCTTTCACGGTCGCGAGCAGGATTTTGCCATTGCTCTTCTGACCCTCTGATTTTTCAGCTTCAATGTAGGGCTGCAGGTAGGCAACGGCCTTTTTCATAACTCGCGCGGATTTTACGACCTGCGGCAGGAACATTTTTCCTTCACCAAACAAGTCGCCCACTACGTTCATGCCGTCCATCAGCGGGCCTTCGATCACGTGCAGTGGCTTTTCTGCCGCCTGTCGTGCCGCTTCCGTATCGTCTTCAATATAATCCGTAATGCCTTTTACCAGCGCGTGTTCCAAACGCTTATTCACCGGCAACTCACGCCAGGCCAAATCTTCCTTAACAACAGTTTTACCGTCGCCCTGATACTTAGGAGCCAGCTCAAGCAGCTTGTCGGTTGCGTCTTCATGACGATTTAAAATCACGTCTTCAACGGCATCGCGCAGTTCTTGCGGGATCTCGTCGTACACTTCCAACTGCCCGGCATTCACAATCGCCATATCCAGGCCCGCGCGAATGGCGTGATACAGGAAAACTGAGTGCATCGCTTCACGAACCGGGTTATTGCCCCGGAACGAGAATGAAATGTTCGACAAACCACCCGATACGTGTGCATAAGGACAGGTCTGACGAATGACTCTGGTTGCTTCAATGAAGTCGACGGCGTAGTTGTTGTGCTCTTCGATCCCCGTCGCGACGGCGAAAATATTGGGGTCAAAAATGATATCTTCCGGCGGGAAGCCAACTTCTTCTACCAGTAATTTGTAACTGCGCTGACAAATCTCAACCTTACGCGCCTGCGTATCGGCCTGTCCGGTTTCGTCAAATGCCATTACCACTGTAGCGGCACCGTAGCGCTTGATAAGGCGCGCCTGATGCAGGAACGGTGCTTCACCTTCTTTTAAGCTAATTGAGTTCACAATCGCTTTGCCCTGCACACACTTAAGGCCGGCCTCGATGACTTCCCACTTAGAGGAGTCAATCATGATAGGCACACGGCTAATGTCGGGCTCTGACGCGATCAGGTTCAAAAAGGTCGTCATCGCATTCACCGAATCCAACATGGCTTCGTCCATGTTGATATCGATGATTTGGGCACCGTTTTCAACCTGCTGGCGGGCTACGTCTAATGCGGTTTCGTAATCGCCATTTAAAATAAGGCGTTTAAATACGGCTGAACCCGTTACGTTAGTGCGTTCACCGATATTAATAAAACTTGAAAATTCTGCAGACACGTCAATACCTTAATGCACAAAGGGTTCTAAGCCAGACAACCGCATTTTGGGTTCAAATGCAGGAACGGCGCGAGGCGTAACACCGGCAACGGCGTTGACCAAATCCTGGATATGCTCGGGAGTGCTGCCACAACAGCCGCCGACGATGTTGACCAAACCTGAACCGGCCCACTCTTTAATGTGTTCAGCCATTTCAGGCCCTTCCATGTCGTATTCACCAAATTCGTTTGGCAAACCGGCATTGGGGTGAGCAGACACCAGGCATTCTGATACAGAAGCAATTTCGTCTACATACTGACGCAACAAATCCGGCCCCAGCGCACAGTTTAAACCGAATGAAACAGGCTTAATGTGACGCAGTGAATAATAAAACGCTTCGGCAGTTTGGCCAGACAGCGTGCGACCTGATGCATCGGTAATTGTCCCGGAAATCATAACCGGCAATCTGAATCCTTGCGCCTCAAAGACGGTTTCCACCGCAAATGCGGCAGCTTTGGCGTTTAACGTATCAAAGATGGTTTCAATAAGAATGATATCGGAACCGCCTTCAATTAAGGCTTCGCAGGACTCAGTGTAAGCCTCTACGAGTTGGTCAAAGGTCACGTTGCGCTTTCCCGGATCATTCACATCTGGCGATATGGACGCCGTGCGGTTTGTCGGGCCCAGTACTCCGGCGACAAAGCGCGGTTTATCCGGTGTTTTCGCCGTGAATTCGTCTGCGGCTTTGCGCGCCAGCTTAGCGGCAGCCACATTGATATCCCTCGATTGCGCTTCCATGTCATAGTCAGCCATGGCAATGGTGGTCGCATTGAAAGAGTTAGTCTCGATAATATCTGCACCCGCAGCCAGGTACTGACAATGGATGTCGTAAATGATATCTGGCTGAGTAATGGACAACAGATCGTTATTGCCCTTGATATCGCAATGCCAGTCGGCGAATTCCTTGCCCCGGTAATCTTCCTCTTCCAGTTTGTGCCGCTGGATCATGGTGCCCATTGCGCCATCCAAAATGAGAATGCGCTGAGCCGCCAGGGCATAAAATTGCTCGTCTGTTAACCTGGTCACGTGTTACCTCTTATGCTGGTTCTTTTCTACCAGCTGATTCAAATCGTACGGCGTTGTCTGGTAAACATAGTAGTTTATCCAGTTAGTGAAAAGAAGGCTGCCGTGAGAGCGCCATCTTACTAGAGGAGACTGTGTCGGGTCATCCCCGGGGAAGTAATTACATGGAATATTGGGATTCAGACCAGCCTGAACATCACGTTGATATTCGTCTGCCAGTGTTTCAGGATCGTATTCTGGGTGCCCGGTAATAAACACCATGCGCTTGTCATCAGATGCCACCACATAAGCCCCGGCCTCTTCAGATTCGGCAATCACTTTAACGCCGTCAATGCTCTCGTATTCATCGGTATTGATATAGCCGTAACGCGAATGTGGCGCGTAGAACTCCGGGTCAAACCCTCGCAACAACTCGTTATGCGGGTCTTTTACCTGATGATGGTATACCCCGGACAGCTTTACATCCCGGAGTTTTCGCTGGATACCATAAAAATGATACATGGCCGCATGCGCCGCCCAACACAGATACAATGTTGACTGCACGTTGCGGTTTGCCCACTCCAGAATGGTTTTCATGGTGTCCCAATAGTTGACGTCTTCGTAATCGAGCAGCGCCAAAGGCGCGCCGGTTACAATCAGGCCATCATAGCGTTTATCTGCCACATCGTTGAAGTCATGATAAAACGCATCCATATGCGATTGTGGAGTGTGCTTTGGCGCGAGATCATTAATGCGAATTAAATCGACATTGATCTGCAATGGCGTATTGGACAACAGTCTCAACAGTTGCACTTCGGTCTCAATCTTATTTGGCATCAGATTAAGAATAGCCACCTCCATAGGGCGGATATCCTGACTCGCAGCACGCTGGCTATCCATGGTGAAAATATTCTCACCCAACAACACATTTTGTGCAGGCAAATTTTCTGGGATCCTGATAGGCATAGTCACTCCGGGCATAAATCTCGTTGTGCTATTGTCGCTAAAGCGCAGGCAATGTCAACATCTTTACGTCTAGACGTCTAAATGTTTATACGGGCATTTACCATGACGTGACTCCTTGGTTTCGCATTCGGAAAGAAAAACACATTATGAGTAACGCAACGCAGACAACACCCAAACTGCTCTGTAATGTTAATACTCAGACCTTAGCCTGTTGCTTTACCCAAACTAAACAACAACGTTCAGTTTGCACGTAGCTAGGGAAAGTAGCTAAACGAAAATAAGAGTGATAAGGACAATTAAAAATGCCTGACCAACCATACAAACTGGCGTTGTCTCGCAGGCAGTTTATTCAGGGCAGCCTTGCCTGTGCTGCTTTATCAGGATGTTCAACAATGAAGCAATTACCCGGGCAGACTTCACTGCCAGCAACAGAAACCATCAAGGTGAACGCGCCTTTTGCAATGCCGGGAATCACTGTTCCCGATTTTAGTCAGGCCACAGGGTTTGATATCCGCGATTTCGGTGCAGTCGCGCAGGACAAATCCGCAAACGATAGTGCATTACGCAGCGCGATAGCTGCAGCCAATCGTGCGGGTGCGGGAACCGTCATAATTCCACCTGGTGAATGGCTATGCGGGCCCATACACTTACGTAGCAATGTAAACCTGCACCTGACAGCCGGTGCCACTCTGTTGTTTTCTGAAAACCCCAGCGACTACTTGCCTGCGGTTAAAACCAGTTGGGAAGGCATGGAGTGCTATAACTATTCGCCACTTATTTATGCTTATGAATGCAGCAATGTAGCGATTAGCGGTAAAGGAACACTTCGGGCAAAGTTAGATATTTGGCAAGACTGGTACGCGCGCCCCAAAGCCCATATGGACGCCATTGCCAGTCTTTATCATATGGCGTCGAAGGATATCGCCGTTGAAGATCGGCAAATGGCTTATGAAGGTGCCAACCTTCGCCCTCATTTTATTCAGTTTAACCGTTGCCAGCATGTGTTAGTCGAAGGGATACATATTCAGGACAGTCCGTTTTGGGTATTGCACCCCTATATGTGCAGAGATGTTGTATTACGCCATGTAAGCGTATCAGCCCATGGCCACAACAATGACGGTGTCGACCCCGAAATGACGCAAAATATGCTTATAGAGCATTGCACATTTGATCAGGGCGATGATGCCATAGCGGTAAAAGCCGGGCGCAACCAGGATGCCTGGCGCTTACATACCCCGTGCCGGAATATTGTTATGCGCCATTGTCGAATTAAACGCGCACACCAATTACTCGCCATTGGCAGTGAGCTGTCCGGCGGCATAGAAAATATATGGGTACATGATTGCCACTTTGACGGCGGGGAAGCGTTCACCTCTGATGAACACAAATACCGCGGAACGGGCAACATCGTGTTTATCAAAACCAATGAACGTCGCGGAGGCTTCGTGCGAAATATCATTGTTGAACGCGTAAACGCCGATACTATTGGCGGTGGTGTACTGGCCATTGACACAGATGTGCTTTATCAGTGGCGAACCCTGGTTCCAACCTATGAGCGACGCCTGACAGCCATTGAGAATATACAAATAGCCGATATTACTGTGAATAATGCCGCTTTCATCAGTCAGATATCAGGTCAGGCAGAATTACCAGTAAATGGCGTGCAGTTGTCTAATCTTGCAGTGAGTGCTTTGTCCGGAGACGCTTTTCTACACGAGCACGTACACAATGTGCGGATTGAATAGCTGATTGTGCGACCTGTTTTAAAGTTAAGTCGCCTCGGGCTACGCGGGTTTGTGAATATTCATTAGCAACTGGACTTCAGCGGCAGGTAGGTCGCAGCTATGCATGACTTCATCCATACTGGCGCCTGCTTGCAGCATCTCAGCAGCACGCTGATAGAGGCGGCTATCGGGATCCTGTTCACTAACCGTTTTAATTTGCTTTGCCAGTGCTGCTATATCATTTTCCAATGACGTTACTGAGCGCGCCACCGCCATACTGCGGGCCTGCCCTTCTTCAATCGTATTGTAAAAATTTTGCTGCGATCGGGTCAATTGCGCTATCAGCTTTTTATGATCGTCGAGCTCCAGCTTGAGTAAGCGGATTTGTTTGCGCGTATTCAGCCAATTAACTAAAAAGCCTCCTGTCGCCAGGAGGCAAGCGAATACGGCAATAAGAAGTGGTTTTGATACTTCCATGTGTTCGTCAGGCCGTTACAGGCTGCTCAGTTCGTCCCACTCTTCATCGCTTAATAACTTGTTCAGATCTACCAGAATAAGCAGTTCACCATCGCGGTTGCTTACGCCCTGAATGAACTTCGCACTTTCCTCGGTACCTACGTTAGGCGCACTGTCGATTTCTGAAGAGCGCAGGTAAACGACCTCAGCAACACTGTCTACCAGAATACCAACGACTTGCTCGTCAGATTCAATGATAACGATACGGGTATTGTCAGTGACGTCTTCTGGCGGCAAACCGAACCGGGCACGGGTATCAATAACGGTAACAACATTGCCCCGTAAGTTGATAATCCCCAGAACATAGTCCGGTGCACCAGGCACAGGCGCAATTTCGGTGTAACGCAGCACTTCCTGAACCTGCATTACATTAATGCCATAGGTTTCATCACCCAAACGATAGGTGACCCATTGCAACACCTGATCGTCTACATTTGCAGCGTTATTATTTCTATCATCACTCATGTACTTGGCTCCAATTGACTATGGCACCTGGTCTTTACTGCCCAAGCCATTATCTAGCATTGCAATTAGTTCATCAACGTCAAGCAATGCACACATTTTATCTTTCACCATACCCGCCAACCAAGGCCGTTTGCTGGACGCTTCACGCCACTTCACATCAGCTTTTGTCAACGATACAGTATTGACTAGTTTTTCACTGGCGAGTCCCCACGAACTATCGCCTAACATAATAAGATATTGATAGTTTAGCTGATCTGCCAGATTTTGATCGTATTTTTCGGGCATAACCCATTGTGCAGTATCAACAACACTCAATTTTTCTTCCCGATGCAGCATGATCCCCATAAACCATTTGGGTTTACCGAAAAGCGGACCGAGCTTGGTAAGCTGGTGAATACCGCCCAACGTTATCAAAGGCACTGCCAGGGTTAACCCCGCCACTTCAAAGAACAACGCCTGAAACTTATCATCAAGACGTTTTTCAAGTGGCAGTACAGGCGCATTAGGCGGCGCAGCATTTTGCTGTTGTGCAACGACTGCAACCTGCTCTTCTACGTCTTTTATCACCTGCTCGTCGGGCGATGACACCTTGGCGACGACCCGTTCCCGGGGCTTCTCTGCAACTGGTTTTTCTACTACCTGTTTTTCGACAACAGGCGGCGTTACGACAGGCGCAACATCAGGCACTTCAACGGTAGCTTGCTCGAGTAATTTTGCCGTACGCGCAGTTGCCTCCGCAGGATCTTCAACATCCCGCAGTAAACTGCTGAGGTACTCTTCCATTACCTCTTCTTTGGCGAACGGCGTGTTTTTACTCATTACTAGTCGTCACTGTCCAATGTATTCAATAATTTCTGATACGCAAACACCCCACGAGCTTTCGGATAAACAATCGAAGCGGGGGCCTGCATCTGGCTGGCATCACGGAACCGGGTGTCTACCGGAATCATGCCCATCCAGGTTTGCTCTTTGTAATCTAACAATAACTGTTTGTGGGCTGCGATGGCCGCGTTTATTCTCCGGTCAAACATGGTAGGCACAATAATGGTGTCAAATTCACGTCCTAGCATTTTGCCCATAATCGCCATGGTATGCATCATTCTGTCCAGGCCTTTGAGTGCAAGGAATTCAGTTTGCACCGGCACAACCACTTTTTCGCAGGCTGCTAACGCATTCACCATTAACACGCCAAGCACTGGCGGACAGTCAATCAGCACATAATCAAACTGTGATTCGATTTGCTTCAAGGCCTTTTTTAGTACCAGGCCCATGCCCATCTGATTGCCCATTGAGCGATCTAAGGTGGCCAATGCCATCGTCGACGGCAAAATAAATAAGCTGTCCAGCTTACTTGAACACAAACAGTCTAGGACTTTATCGTCGCTTAATCCGGAAGGATTAGCAAAAATATCGTAAATTGAATGTGATAGCTCTTCAGAATCAATGCCGAAGTAGTAGCTCAATGAAGCGTGCGGGTCCATATCAACTAGCAACACATTGTGGCCCTGCTTTGCCAGCAGCCCACCCAGTGTGACCGTTGTGGTTGTTTTCCCTACCCCGCCTTTTTGATTGGCAATGGTCCAGATTTTCACCGCTACTCTCCCAACAGCGCTAATATTGGCTCACCGGTTACATCTCGGTGATAATGCAGCTACCTATATCATCTATATTAATATTCACTTCCGCCAGTTTATCGACGGTAACCGCTTGTGGCATGCCATAAACCACACTGCTTGCCTGGTCTTGCGCCCATACTTTAGCCCCCAGGCCTTTCAATGTTCTGCATCCCTCACGTCCATCAGCGCCCATTCCGGTTAAAATAATGGCTAGCGTATCACCGCCGTAGATTTTTGACAGACTGTTGAAGGTAGTGTCGACACTGGGCTTATAACCAATATCCGACGCGTCAGATTCAGTTATTACAATTTTAGGCTGTCCTGACGACTTATCCACTGTCATCTGCTTGCCGCCGGG
Source organism: Marisediminitalea sp. (assembly GCF_984433645.1). Taxonomy (NCBI): domain Bacteria; kingdom Pseudomonadati; phylum Pseudomonadota; class Gammaproteobacteria; order Alteromonadales; family Alteromonadaceae; genus Marisediminitalea; species Marisediminitalea sp. The sequence continues at coordinate 8,221 of NZ_CFIDRX010000047.1, read as the reverse complement.
GGCAAGATACGCCCAGCCATTCTGCACAACATCACCGTGTTCTGCTTCTTTGATGCGGATATTACAGTGCTGATTCAGCCGCTCGGCAAACGCTTTCGTGAACGTGCCTGGCATGTGCTGTACCAGAAAAATCGGATACGCAAAGCCTTCAGGCAATACGCTAAGTACTTTTTGTAATGCAACCGGACCGCCTGTAGAAGCGCCTATAGCAAGACAGCGATAACGCTTCCCGCTGCGGCGTACCTGCGAGACGACCTGTGGTTCTACCTGTTCACTCCGACCAGCTAACAGCGAAGAGCTTCTTAAAAAAGACGCTTTAGGCGCATTAGTGGGTAGCGTTCTGGTCGGTGTAGAAGGTGCTGGGCGACGTGAGGTAATACCCGAGGGTGTCGTCAGCGGTCTGCGCTGTGTAGACAGTGGTGTCCGTCTTGCGAGAAGTCTGACTTTCGTTCTCAGAATAGTTGCCGCATCGCTGCGGTCTTTGGCTATTTCTTCAAATCGCTTGGGCAAAAAGTCGACAGCACCCGCGTCCAGCGCGTCCAACGTCGCTTTGGCTCCCTGATGCGTGAGAGAAGAAAACATGATTACGGGAACAGGACATTCATCCATAATCCGTCGCACTGCAGAGATACCGTCCATGACAGGCATTTCTACGTCCATGGTGACAACGTCAGGGCGCAGCTTTTTGATTAATTCAATCGCTTCGCGCCCATTTTTTGCTTCGCCAACCACATCCAGTGAACGGTCTTCATTCAGAATATCTTTAACCCGGCGGCGATAAAAGCTCGAATCGTCGACCACCAGGACTTTGAAGGCCATTTAACAAGAATCCTCTATTATTATTTTAATGCTTTTCGTGCGTAGCGTTTCAGCAGACTTGGGATATCCAGAATCAAGGCAATACCACCATCGGAGGTTATCGTTGCTCCCGCCATACCCGGCGTGCCCTGTAACAGCGCATCCAACGGCTTGATAACTACTTCTTCCTGTCCTATCAGTGCGTCAACCACAAACCCAACTTGCTGAGTACCAATTTGTACCACAACAACATGACCTTTGTGACGGTCAATGTTTTTGGGTCCGCGTATCAACCATTCTCCCAGGAAGAATAACGGGATAGCTTTTGAACGCACAATCATGGTTAGCTGGCCATCAACCGTATTGGTTTTCTTGATGTCCATATTGATAATTTCGTTCACCGCACCCAATGGCAGTGCAAAGGTTTGTTTGCCTACCACAATCATTAATGTAGGCAGGATAGCCAGGGTGAGCGGCACCTTGATTTCAAGGCGGGTGCCCCGGCCCAGTTGCGAGTCGATATTAACGGTACCGTTAAGCTGGTTAATTTTGGTTTTCACCACATCCATACCAACCCCACGACCAGAAATATCACTGATCTCGGTCTTGGTTGAAAAACCTGGTGCAAAAATCAAATTAAACGCTTCGACGTCAGACATACGGGCTGCCGCATCGGCATCCAACACACCGCGGGAAATCGCGATGTCTTTGAGTTTGTCCGGGTCCATCCCTTTACCGTCATCTTCAATGACGAGCAGGATGTGGTCGCCTTCCTGAGACGCCGACAATTTAACTTTACCCATTCGGGGCTTCCCAGTTGCCGCCCGGTCATCCGGCATTTCAATACCGTGGTCAACTGAGTTTCGAACCAGGTGAACCAATGGATCGGCCAGGGCTTCAACCAGATTCTTATCCAGATCGGTTTCTTCACCTTCCAGCTCTAGGGTAATTTCTTTTTTCAGGCTTCGCGCCAAATCCCTGACAACGCGAGGAAAACGACCAAATACCTTTTTGATTGGCTGCATGCGGGTCTGCATTACCGCACCCTGCAAGTCACCGGTCACCACATCGAGGTTGGCGATGGCTTTGGACATTGATTCATCATTGATGTTTATGCCCAGACTTAACAAGCGGTTACGCACCAATACCAACTCGCCCACCATATTCATGATCTGGTCCAGACGTCGGGTATCTACCCGAACGGTCGTTTCAGCTGGCGGTGGCGCAGGTGTGGCTTTCTTTTCGTCTTTTTTAGCTGTAGCGGGTGCCGCAGCGGGCTTGCTCTGCGCTGCAGGTGCAGCAGGCTTAGCTGCGGGAGCAGGCTTAGCTGCGGGAGCAGGCTTTTCAGGCGCTTTTGACGCAGGCGTCGGCTTCGCTTCGTTTTCTACCTTAACCCGAGGTTTTTCGGCAGGTGCAGGTTTTGCGGCTTCAGCGGCTTTTGTCTCGCCCGGGCCTTTGCCCTGTCCGTGTAACTGATCAAGTAACGCTTCAAACTCATCGTCGGTAATTTCATCATCACCGCCAGCTGGCGTAGCCGCTGGTGCTGCAGCAGGCGCTGGCGCGCTAGGCGCTTCAGCTTCACCGCTAAACTTACCTTTGCCGTGAAGTTCGTCCAGCAGCGCTTCGAATTCGTCGTCGGTTATATCATCGTCACCAGCAGGTGCAGCACTAGCTGCAGGCGCAGGTTTTGCGGCTGGCTTTTCTTTGGTTTCGTTCTTACCCGGCGCGCCACCCGTACCGTGAAGTTCGTCTAACAGTGCTTCAAATTCGTCTTCGGTGATATCGTCGATAACACCAGACGTGTCGCTTGTTGCACTCTCGGTTTCCTCGGGCTCTTCTTCCAGCTCGAAGGTTTCCTCAACAGCAGGCGCTTCAGAGGCGGCACCGTCAAAAATATTTTCGTCAGCCGTTTCGGGATGGCTCAGCTTGTGGAGGATATCTACCAGGTTGGCGTCTGCCGGCTCTAGCGGCTCACGCAGTTTTACTTTTTCGAACATCTCTACGACAACATCCGTTGCCTGTAGAATCACGTCCATTAATTCTGGTGTCAGCGAGCGCTGTCCGTTTCGCATGACGTCAAAGACATTTTCAGCGCCGTGACAAATTTCAACTAACTCGGTTAGTGACAAGAAACCAGCGCCACCTTTCACCGTGTGATAACCACGGAATATGGCATTGAGCAGATCTTTGTCTTCTGGGTTGTTTTCCAGATCTACCAGTTGCTCTTGTAATTGTTCGAGGATCTCTCCGGCTTCAACCAGAAAATCCTGCAAAATATCTTCATCGACATCAAAAGACATGCACCCGCTCCCCTAGAACCCTAAGCTGGACAAAAGGTCGTCAACATCATCCTGACCAGATACCACGTCATCACGGGTCTCTGCATCAATAATCGGTCCTTCAGCTTTGATTTCATCGTTATCGGCTTGTTTAGTGGAAGCTTTGACGTTTTTCGTCACTTCTGAACCACCAAACACTGTCAGCATGTGAACCAGACTATCTTCAACTTCTTTGACCAACTCGATAACCCGGCGAATAACCTGACCAGTCAGGTCCTGGTAACCCTGTGCCATAAGCACCTCAGTGAGTAACGACATGAGGCGATCTGCATTTTTGGACGAATTTTCCAGAAAAGTATCCAGGTCCAGGCACAATGATTTGAATTCTCCGAGCTCGATTTCACGATTCATCAGCTTTTTCCACTCAGGCAAAACACTGTCGATTTGCTCTTTCATGGTTTCCACAATTGGCATACTGTTTTCAACAGCGTCCATTGTAGTATTAGCCGCTTTTTCAGTTTCTTCAATAACGTAAGTCAATCGGCTTTGTGCGTCAGGGATGTCTTCGTTAGCGAGGCCAGCAATACGCTCGTCTAATTGGAAATTATTCAGCGCACTGTGTAATTGGCGGGTAAGCTTGCCTACTTCGGCAAATAACTCGACAGACTCTTTCATTGCCACGGCATCAAGCAATGCATTGGCTGATTCGTCATCTCCGTTCTCCAGAAATACGACCAACTGCTTTGCTTCTTCCAGAGTCATCGGAACTTTTCTGTTTTCTGTCATCCAGTTATCCTCAGGCGGTTAAACACTTAACTGGATTAACCCAAGCGTTCAAAGATCTTTTCTAGTTTTTCTTTTAGTGTTGCAGCAGTGAATGGCTTAACGACGTAACCGTTAACACCGGCCTGTGCGGCGGCAACAATCTGTTCTTTCTTCGCTTCTGCGGTAACCATCAAAACAGGTAAATGCTTCAACTTGTCGTCGGCGCGAATAGCGCGCAACAAATCGATTCCCTGCATCCCGGGCATGTTCCAATCAGTGACTACGAAGTCAAAATCGCCTTGCTGTAACATAGGCAGCGCCGTGCTGCCATCGTCGGCTTCCTGAATATTGGAAAAGCCCAGGTCTTTGAGTAAGTTTTTGATAATTCGTCTCATTGTAGAAAAATCATCTACAACAAGAATTTTCATATTCTTATCCAAAATTGCCTCCAGTGAGGATAGTCATATTGTTAGTATAGTTATACGAATCCGTATAGATGTTACTCACCAGTCCGCCAGGACTTCATACGAGCTTTTAATTTTAACATCGCCTGACTGTGAATCTGGCTCACTCTGGACTCACTGACTTCGAGAACTTCACCTATCTCGCGCAGGTTAAGTTCTTCATCGTAGTACAGAGACAACACTATAGCTTCACGTTCCGGTAATGTAGTAATAGCATGCGCCAGCGCTTTTTGAAATGCGCCTTGCATTAAATCATCTAATGGCGCATCGGAACCACGCGAATCTTCCGTGGTAATAACATCTTCCGACACACCTAAATCTTCGATACCGACCAGTTTACCTGCATTTACTTCAGACAACATCTGGTGGTATTCCGCCAGGCTGACATTGAGTTTTTCTGCAATGTCCACATCCCGGGCGTCGCGACCCGTTTCTCTTTCTACCTGCGCTATCGCCTCAGAAATCGCCCGGCCGTTTTTGTGTACTGAACGCGGCGTCCAGTCGCCTTTTCTAATTTCGTCGAGCATGGCTCCACGAATACGAATCCCTGCAAAGGTTTCAAAACTGGCGCCTTTGCTGCCGTCAAAATTCTTGGCGGCTTCCAGCAGGCCAATCATGCCTGCCTGAATTAAATCATCAACAATAACACTGGATGGCAAGCGCGCCATTAAATGATGGGCGATACGTTTAACTAATGAAGCGTGTCGCTCAACCAGCTGCGCTTTATCTATTTGTTGTTGATACGCTGCTGCTCTGCTATTCACACTCAGTTACCTGCCACCTTACCTGCAACCAGTTGTTCTACGAAAAACTCTAAATGGCCACCTGGCTGTGCCGGGATTGGCCATCCCGCAGCTTTGGTCGCTAACTGGCTTATTGCTACTGCTGCCGGTGATGCCGGGAACGCATCAACAATGGCACTTTGCTTGCGAACCGCACGCCGGATATTCTCGTCGAACGGCACGGTCGCCACTAATTCTAATGCAACATCCAGAAAACGCCCGGTTACTTTTGACAATTTACTGAATAATTCTTGCCCTTCCCGCACATCGCGCACCATATTAGCCACAATTTTAAAGCGGAATACGCCGTAGTCCCGGTTGAGAATTTTGATCAACGCGTAGGCATCTGTTAACGAGGTAGGCTCGTCGCACACAACCACCAGGATATCCTGTGACGCCCGGGCAAAGCTCAGTACCATGTCTGAGATACCCGCCGCTGTGTCCACTATGAGCACGTCAACCTGGGAGCGCAATTCACTAAACGCGCGAATTAATCCCGCGTGCTGCGTGGGAGACAACTCAGTCATTGACTGCGTGCCTGACGTTGCTGGCGCAATTTTAATACCATGAGGCCCGGTTACCAGCACTTCGTCTAGAGTACATTCGCCAGACAATACGTGGGACAGGTTTTTCTCTACCCTTAACCCTAACATCACGTCGACGTTAGCCAGGCCAAGGTCGGCATCCAATACCATTACCCGTTTGCCCTGCTTTGCCATTGCAATAGCGGTATTCAGGGTAATGTTGGTTTTCCCTACGCCACCTTTACCGCCGGTTACGGCGATAACTTTGATTAATCGAGATTGATTCATCTTTCTTAAGCTACTCGCTTGGTCTTCAATCATACTGCCTGTGCTGAATTTACTGCTGTATTCCCATTAGTATGATTCAATCCATACTTTTTATAAAGCTTTGCTGCTAAAGAGATTATAGATTTTGCATTTGCCACATGAATATCCTCTGGCACCTGCTGTCCATCAGCCACATAACTCACCGGAAGCTGCGCTTCGATGACGCTGCTGATCACCTCCCCTAAACTATAGCACTCATCTAACTTAGTGATGATACAACCTTGCATATCAATACTGCTGTAAGCGCCAATGATATGTTTTAGTGTAGCCTGTTGCGTATTACCCTGCACAACTAAATAATTTTTTATTGTTTGACCGCCAGCTTGCTGGAACGTAGCTAACTGACTGATTAAACGGCTATCCCGCTGACTGAAGCCCGCAGTGTCAACCAATACCAAACGCTTGCTGCGGAACTGAAACAGCAAATCAGCAAGTTGTTCACCCGACTGCGCTTTGCGTACCGGGCAACCAATGATCTTACCGTAGGTTGCCAATTGCTCATATGCCGCGATGCGGTAAGTATCGATGGTAATCAATGCAACCTGGTCAGCGCCATACTTTTGTGCGTATTTGGCAGCCAGTTTGGCAATCGTGGTAGTTTTACCTGTGCCAGTTGGCCCAACCAGTGCAACCACACCCTTCTGGGATAAGATATCATCATCGTTGGTCATTAATCGATTAGACAGAAGTTTGAGTAAGTATAACCAGGACTCGCGCTCGTTTGCTTGTGCAGGCGCGTAGCTAACCAACTGTCGCGCCAGCGGCGCAGAAATACCCATATCAATCATCTGCTGATTCAGAAAACGCTGCTGTGGCTTCATGCGTGACTGATGCTGTTGCTGCATATCCGACAGTTGGAACTGCAAGACATTGCGCAACGAGGCCAATTCAGCGCGGATATCTTCCAGACTTCCCTGAGATGCAGCAGAACCTGACTGCTGAGACGGCGTATCAAACTCATCGTCAAAGCCCCCCATTGCAGGCTTAGCCGCTGACTGTGTTTGTTGCTGAGCTGGCTGGGCTGGCTGAGCAGGTGCCGCAGGCGCTGAGGTTTGCATGGCTTTGGCAATAGACTGTGCTTGCTGCCTGCCTGCATTTTGTTTGCCCGCTTGTTTTTCCAGTAACTCCCGCAGGCTGTCCGGGCCGTCATCACCAATGATCTCGCTGAGGGTTGGTAACGGTTTTTCACCCGGATGCCCTGGCTTGCCCTGCTGTGCTTTGCCAGCTTGCATGTCCAGTTTAGCAGCAGGCTCTTTGTCGTAGGCTGCTACCAATTCAATGCCATCGGCCACCTTGCGATTTGACATGATCACGGCATCAGCACCTAATTCATGCTTTACCTGATTAAGCGCTTCGCGCATGTCTTTACCAAAAAAACGTCTGATTTTCATAATGACCTCGTTAAATCGGGTGCGTCAGTTTATTGACCCACCGATGCCACAATTTTTACCTGCTTGTCGTCGGGGATTTCCTGATAAGACAACACATGAAGCCCGGTTACCGCATTCTTAAGGAAGCGGGATAACACCGGACGCAACATGCCCGATGTCAGTAATACTGCGGGCTCACCCGCTAATTCCTGCTGCTGCCCTGCTTGCTGTAACGATTGTTGTAAGCGCTCAGCTAAACCAGGCTCAATACCTGCGCCATCATCCCCGCCTGCCTGCAACGACTGATGCAACATTTGCTCCAACTCTGGCGCCAGCGTAATGACAGGCAATTCTCGACCGCCGTTATTGATTTCCTGCACAATGAGACGCTTCAGAGAAATCCGCACCGCTGAGACCAGTACGTCAGGATCCTGACTCTTCGGCGCGTACTCTGTCAGCGTCTGCACAATGGTGCGCATGTCACGAATAGGCACGCCTTCATAAAGCAGGGTTTGCAACACTTTCACCACGGTAGACAGCGACACCAGATCCGGAACCAGACCTTCAACCAACTTAGGACTATGCTTAGCCAGCATATCCAGCAGTTGCTGTACTTCTTCGAATCCGAGTAACTGATAAGCGTTGGTGGTCAGTAGCTGACTGAGGTGAGTGGCAATAACCGTTGCCGCATCGACTACGGTGTAACCCAGTGTTTGCGCGTGTTCACGCTGATTAGGCTTAATCCACACGGCATCCAGTCCGAACGCAGGATCCTTGGTAACACGACCTTCCAGTTTGCCGAATACCTGACCCGGATTAATAGCCAGTTCTTCATCGTGGCTCACCTGCGCATCACCAATGGTGACGCCCAGCATTGAGATATGATAAGCATTGGGATCTAAATCGAGGTTG
>NZ_CFIDRX010000046.1:0-26167 GCF_984433645.1 Marisediminitalea sp. | reverse complement strand
AATCGGAAAGAAACACCATGAATTTGCATGAATACCAAGGTAAGCAGCTATTCAAAGAATATGGCTTACCTGTTTCTGAAGGATACGCATCAGACACACCACAAGGTGCAGTAGAAGCTGCTGACCGCATTGGTGGAAATGAGTGGGTAGTTAAGTGTCAGGTCCACGCAGGTGGACGTGGTAAAGCTGGCGGTGTAAAGCTGGTTAAAACCAAAGACGAAATTCGCGCTTTCGCTGAAAAGTGGTTAGGCAAAAACTTGGTGACCTTCCAGACTGACGAAAACGGTCAGCCTGTAAGCAAAATTTTGGTTGAATCGTGCACAGATATCGCTAACGAGCTGTACCTGGGTGCGGTAGTAGACCGTGGTACACGTCGCGTAGTATTCATGGCGTCTACTGAAGGCGGTGTTGAAATCGAGACCGTTGCAGAAGAAACACCAGAAAAAATCCTGAAAGCGGAAATTGACCCAATTGTTGGTCCACAGCCTTATCAGGCTCGTGAAATGGCGTTTAAACTAGGCCTTGAAGGTGTTCAAATCAAACAATTCACTCAGATCTTTATGGGTCTGGCGAAAATGTTTGAAGATCTTGACCTAGCGCTGATCGAAATCAACCCACTGGTAATCAAAGACGATGGCAACTTGCACTGTCTTGACGCCAAACTGGGCGTAGACAGCAATGCGCTGTACCGTCAGGCTAAAGTGAAGGAAATGAAAGATCCTTCACAGGAAGACGCGCGTGAAGCTCACGCTGCTCAGTGGGAACTGAACTACGTAGCGCTGGACGGTAACGTAGGTTGTATGGTTAACGGTGCGGGCCTGGCAATGGGTACCATGGACATCGTAAACCTGCACGGTGGTAAGCCTGCAAACTTCCTGGACGTTGGTGGCGGCGCGACGAAAGAGCGTGTTGCTGAAGCGTTCAAAATCATCCTGTCTGACGACAACGTAAAAGCCGTTTTGGTGAACATCTTCGGTGGTATCGTTCGTTGTGACATGATTGCTGAAGGTATCATTGGCGCAGTGAAAGAAGTTGGCGTTAATGTACCGGTTGTTGTACGTCTTGAAGGTACCAACGCAGAATTAGGCCGCGATGTGCTGGCTAACTCTGGTTTGGATATCATTGCAGCTGAGTCACTGACTGACGCAGCGCAAAAAGTGGTTGCAGCAGCGGAGGGCAAATAATGTCAGTTTTAATCAATAAAGATACCAAAGTTATTTGTCAGGGTTTCACTGGTGGTCAGGGTACTTTCCACTCAGAACAAGCCATTGAGTACGGTACGCAAATGGTTGGCGGTGTTACGCCAGGCAAAGGCGGCACAACTCACCTGGGTCTGCCTGTATTCAACACAGTACGCGAAGCGGTAGAAGCAACTGGCGCAACTGCGACAGTTATCTACGTACCAGCTCCATTCTGTAAAGATTCAATTGTTGAAGCAGCAGATGCCGGTATCGAGCTTATCGTTTGTATCACTGAAGGTATCCCAACACTGGATATGCTTTACGTGAAAGAATACGTGAATGCTAAAGGCGTTCGCATGATTGGTCCAAACTGCCCGGGTGTGATCACGCCTGGAGAGTGTAAGATTGGTATCATGCCTGGCCACATTCACAAGCCAGGTAAAGTAGGTATCGTGTCTCGCTCTGGTACGCTGACGTATGAAGCCGTTAAGCAGACTACTGACGAAGGCTTCGGTCAATCTACCTGTGTAGGTATTGGTGGTGACCCAATCCCAGGCTCTAACTTCATCGACATCCTGAAATTATTCCAGGACGACCCACAAACTGAAGCGATCGTTATGATCGGTGAAATCGGTGGTACTGCGGAAGAAGAAGCAGCTGCGTTTATTAAAGAAAACGTAACTAAGCCTGTTGTGTCTTACATTGCGGGTGTAACAGCACCTCCAGGTAAGCGTATGGGTCACGCTGGTGCAATCATCGCTGGCGGTAAAGGTACCGCTGACGAGAAGTTTAAAGCACTTGAAGATGCAGGTGTTAAAACGGTTCGTTCACTGGCTGACATCGGCAAAGCACTGCGCGAAGCGACTGGTTGGTAATTCAACCTTAAATACCGTGCCCGATGCACGCATGTTAAAAAGCCCGCTACTGCGGGCTTTTTTGTTTTTTATCAAGGCTTTGTAAAGTTGTTCGCTGAGTACAAACTCCCTCAATTACCACTATAAACTAATCGTAAAAAATCTGTAAAAAATGTTAACTGAATACGTATGCATAGCATTTTCAGTTAATTACCCAGGCTTTAGTATGAAATTCGGTAAATTTACCGACGAAGTGTTCCAACGCATTTCAACGCATAATTAAAAAATGGGGCAAACATGAAAACTTTCAAACCCAGTGCCATTTCACTGGCACTACTAACCAGTGGGTTGGTTTTCACTAGTAATCCGCTTGTGGCACAAGAAAGTGATAAGCAAGAGCAGGAAGAAACCATCGAACGCATCGAAGTTCGGGGTTTTAGTAGCAGTCTTATCCAGTCACTCAACCAGAAGCGCTTTAGTGATACCGTTTCCGAACAACTCTCTGCCGACGATTTAGGGGGCTTACCCGACGTCAGTATGGCTGACGCACTGACCCGATTGCCGGGTATTTCAGCGGTGCGTACTGGCGGTCAGGCAGCAGAAATCAATATACGTGGTCTTTCGGGAGATTTCGTTTTTTCAACGCTCAATGGCAGAGAACAGGTGTCGACCAGCGGCAGCCGTTCTATCGAATTTGATCAGTATCCCTCGGAATTGATTAATTCTGCAGCGGTTTACAAATCGCCTAAAGCGTCGCTAATTGAAGGCGGTGTAGCCGGTACTGTTGAACTACAAACGGCCAGCGCATTGGCGCAGGACAAGCAGCACACGTTTAATGCCAACGTGCGCGGTATGTTTAACGACCGGGCCAGTGAAGTGGCTGATGCAGAAGAGTACGGACACCGTATAAGCTTCTCGTATCAGGGCAAGTTTATGGATGACACCCTGGGTGTGTCGCTGGGCTATGCCAGACTTTTTCAGCCAAGCGTGTCCACGCAGTTTATCGGCTTCGCCTACAATGCTGAAAAAGACGTTGACGGTATTGTTGGCGATGAGGAAAATTACGACCCGAATTCAGACGTACCCAAAGAAGATCAGTGTGTTGAATGTGAGCTGATATCTGAAGGGTTTGAAATGCAGCACAAGGGCGGGGAAGAGACCCGTAACGGCTATGTTGCTGCAGTAGAATGGGTGCCGACTGATAACTTTAAACTTAAAGCAGACGCTTTTGTGTCAGAATTTGACTCCAAAGCCTTTGCCAGAGGTTTCCGGGTCAAACTCGGTGGCGTTAATACTGAAATTTACAATCCGGTTGTTGTAAACAACAACGTGGTGGGCGGTACCTTCGTTCGCTCAGAAAACAGTGAAACGCGCGTAGAGCTGGTTAACGACGATAACCAGGATTTCGACAAGGTAGAAAGTTACGGCATCAATGCTGACTGGCAGATTACCGAAAACTTGTCTGCTCAGTTTGACGTTTCCTTGTCTAAGGCCAACAGTAACTTCCGCAACGGCTTGTTATGGTCTCTGGTTGGGGACGACGCGACTGCTGACAGTCCGCGTTTTGACCAGAATATTCAAATCAGTTATCTGCTCAACGGTCTGGACTTACCTGACCTACAGTTTAATCAGGCCGATGCATTTACCGATATCGACCGGGTAATGGTAAGCAAATACGGTATTTACCCTTATGTAAACAGTGATGAACTGGATGCTTATCGGGTAGATTTTCAGTATTTTCTCGATACCGATTTTATTTCTTCTGTAGAATTTGGTGCGCGTTACTCTGACCGGGAGTACAGCAATGATCGTTCTGTATTTGAATACGGCAATGATCAGGCTTTTTCGTCCAGTGAGCCACCGCTGCGTTTAACCGACGACCTGGTGGAAGTCGTTAACTGGCAGGGCGATTTTTCCTATTTCCCCAGCTATCTATCCATTGATCTTAATGATGCGTTAAATGCGTGGTTCCCATCAGGCATACCACAGCCAGCGCAAACCTGGGGTTCAGGTGACCCTGGCGTCATTAATCCACTGGAAGGTTCAACCCGTTCAACGGCCTGGTCTGTACTGGAAAGTGGTGACGTGTTTGAAACCGTATCTGCAGCTTACCTAATGGCAAATATCGATACTGAGATTGCCGGTTTACCTATTACAGGTAACGTGGGTGTTCGCTACGTGAAGTCCAAGCAAAGTTCAACCACATTACAACGTGCGACCATGTTCGTGGAGAACGAGGACGGCCAGGAAGTTGAGGTCAGCGACCCAACCGCAGGGGCGCAGAACATTGTTGATGAACTTGGGTACATCAATAATTTCTATCGTCCGGCGGTATTGACCTACGAATATACCGATATTCTGCCGTCGATTAACCTGAACTTTAAATTAACCGAAAACTCGCAGCTTCGCGTAGCTGCAGCAAAAGTAATGGGCCGTGCGCCAATTAACCGTTTTGCGGCTAACGCGTCCACAAATATAGAAGTGATCAGCGCAACTCAGGATCGGGATTCAGGCGAGATTACCCTGTCTAATCAACAGGCCCGTATCTCTGGTTCGTCGAATAACAGTCCGTACCTGGACCCGTTTTATGCGACGCAATACGACATCTCTTACGAGCATTATTTTGATGATGCCGATGGCGCCATTGTTATTGCAGGCTTCTACAAAAATATCGAGTCATTTATTGAGAACATTGGTATTGATCCGTACGACTTTGAAGGCAATGGCTTTGTTGTCCCTGACTCTGTGACGGTACCTGTGTTTTATGAGCTGGATTACCCTGGGCAAACCCCGGAAGCGGTAGTTGATGAAAGCGGCGCTCCTGTTACTGTTGTGGTGCCTACCACAAATGGCAAGTACGAAACCGCCGTCAACAATGCGCGCGGTGGTTACATTCGTGGTATCGAACTCGCCTATACACAAATCTACAGCGATTTACCCGGCATGCTGTCTGGTTTGGGTATGAATGCCAGCTACTCCTATACCGAAAGTGAAATTCAGCGAACCGTAGGTAATGGCGTTTTCGCCAGTGCGTTACCGGGACTGTCTGAAAATGTGGCTACCGTTACCTTGTTCTGGGAATACGAAGGGTTTGAAACCCGTGTGTCAGGACGTTACCGCGATGCGTTTGTGTCGCAACAAGTCGCGGTTAACGACCAAACGGTTAACTTCGACTCAGAACTGGTCGTGGACTATCAGGCGTCATATGAAATCAACGACAACATGAGCGTGTTGTTCCAGATTAATAACGTGACTGATGAACCCACAAAAAGCTATTTCACCTCGCCTGAACAGACAGGAACCATTCAGTTCTTCGGAACACAATACTTCCTGGGGATGACATACTCGCTATGATTACCGAAACGCAATTTGCGAACCAACCCACAGCATCAGGCAGCATGCTGTATAAAATAGTCGCTGCATTACTTGTTGTCTTTACGCTTACCCTTGCCGGGTGCGGAGGAACTGGCACTGAATCAGGTACTAATGATTTGTTGGTCTGTGATGCGCCGCTGGTGCCGGACTCAACGGGCATGATGTGTGTGGAGAAGCCACCCATTGACTGTGATCCGCCTACGGTACCGAATGAAACTAACGACGCTTGTGTGATTGGCGCTGATCCTACACTTGAGGATCCGGTGTTCTTCCCTGGCGACGATCAAGCCGTGTTGTATTACAACCGCGCTGGAGTAGGAGCCACCAATAGTCCTGGTGACAGTGCTTACGAAGGGTGGAAACTGCATACCTGGAACAATGATGCATGTGATGCCTATGCAGACGGTGACACCGATTGGGCGAATGGCCGTGCTATTTCAGGTATTGACCCAAACTATGGTGCTTACTGGGTACTGGAACTCAAACCCGGTGTAGCCGGCACGCCTGGCGCTTGTCATAACTTTATTATTCATAAGGGAACCGACGACGCCGGCAAGGAAATGGGTGGCTCAGACTTCAAAGGTAAGCTTGATCAGGACGATGAGAAATTCACACGCATGAATTTCACGTTGTCTGGTGTGCCTACCGTGTTTGAATTTCCTCTGCTGTCACTTGGTCCACAGCCAGTGAAGATTGAAGGCGCGTCTGCCCATTGGTTAGATACGCAGGTTATTCTTTGGGATGCTCCTGACGGTGTAGAAGCAGTGAAGCTTCATTATTCTGCCGCGGCTGATCTGGAAACCTCAGTTGAAGATGGTCTCAATGGCACGGCGATTGAACTTACACCAACGACGTTAACCGAGGAACAGGTTCCCATTGCACCGCATTTGGCTTCAATAGCGGCTTATGAGGGGGACTGGAGTGCAGACGATGCCAAAGCGGTTCTCAAAACTCAGGTTGTCGCGGCTGGCTATGCCAGTGATGGTACGTTATTAGCCGCAACGCGTTTGCAGCATGCTAACGTACTTGATCAGCTGTATACCCAAGGCGAGGATGATGCAGACGAGGCCGTGTTAGGTGGTGTTTATACCGACGACGGTATCACCGCTGCTGTGTGGGCGCCTACAGCCACAGCAGTTAACTTACTGGTGTATAACGACAATAAAACGCTGGCCGATCGCCATGCCATGACACTGAACACAGAATCAGGTGTGTGGGTTTATAACGGCGACATGAGTCTGGATCGCAAGCTGTATCGCTACGAAGTGACTGTGTATCATCCATCGCTGGACGACATTACGACTTTGGAAGTCACCGATCCCTATTCTGTGTCGTTATCTACCAACGGACGCTTCTCTCGTTTCGTTAATCTGGCTGATGAATCCTTAAAGCCTGACGGCTGGGATACCCAGGTCATTCCGGAAATTGAAAACCCGGAAGATGCGGTAATTTACGAAGGCCATGTTCGCGACTTTAGTATCCGCGATATGTCTACCAGTGAAGCGAACCGGGGTAAATATCTTGCCTTCACCGAGCAGGGCAGTGATCCGGTTTCACATCTGCAGGAATTAGCAGATGCAGGACTGACTCACTTCCATATTCTGCCGAGCAATGACATTGCAACTATCGATGAAGATCCGGCGAATACGGTAGATATTTACGATACAGTAGCGCGTTTATGTGTGAAACGTCCGAATGCTCAGGTGTGTAGTGAAGCCGATCCAAGCAGTACTTTGCTGGACGTGTATAACAGCTACGATCCGCTGTCGGAAGCAGGCAGTGCCCAGGCGCTGACTCAGGAGCTTCGCAGTCTGGATAGCTTTAACTGGGGTTATGATCCGCATCACTTTAACGCGCCGGAAGGCAGCTATGCGTCAAGTGCTGAGGGTGTGCAACGTATTGTTGAAATGCGCGCGATGATTCAGTCTCTGCATGAGATTGGTCTGCGTGTTGCGCTCGACGTAGTGTACAACCACACCAATGCCTCTGGTATTTTCACCAAGTCGGTATTGGACAAGGTCGTACCTGGCTACTACCACCGTTATGAAGTCGACAGTGGTGCCATTGTGCGGGAAACCTGTTGTGAGGACACTGAGCCACGCAATGTCATGATGGAAAAACTGATGCTGGATTCACTGTCCATGTGGGCAGGTGAATACAAGTTTGACGCCTTCCGCTTTGACATCATGAGCCAGGCCACCAAAGATACCATGGTACGTCTGCGCGATGCGATCCAGGCAATTGACCCTGACAACTACTTCTACGGCGAAGGCTGGACCAAAATCGACCGCGGCTATGAACAGGCTAATCAGCTGAATATGGCAGGCACAGAAATTGGTACCTACAACGACCGCTTACGTGATGCCATTCGTTACGGCCATATCTTCAATCCGGACAGCGACTCTGCGTTGTACGAACAGGATCGCGTTAAAATGGGCATGGCCGGCACATTGGCTGACTTTGTGCTGAATACGTCTGGTGGCCGCGCTACTACCGCATCAGCGTTAGGGGGTTATGCGCAGGATCCTGCAGATATCATTAACTACATCTCTAAGCATGACAACGAAACGCTGTGGGACCAGCTTAACTACGTACTACCGGAAGATCTGACCCTGGAGCAACGGGTACGCGCACAGAATGCGGGTATGGGTATTACCTTGTTGTCGCAGGGTATTCCGTTCCTGCAAATGGGTGGAGACATGCTGCGTTCCAAGTCGATGGACCGTGACAGTTATGATTCAGGTGACTGGTTCAACTTCGTGGATTTCACCATGCAAACTAACAACTGGAATGTTGGCTTGCCGCTGGCTGAGAAAAACGAAGCGCGTTGGGGTGAAATGGGGCAGTTTGTCTATTCACCGGAGCGAGCGGCGACGATGACTGAGATCGAAATGGCTGCGGAAGTCTTTAAAGAATTCCTGACTATTCGTCAAACCAGTCCGTTATTCCGCTTAACAACGGCCCAGGACATCATGGACCGCGTTGGCTTCCATAACCTTGGCACACGCCAACAAGTTGGCCTGATTGCCATGAGTATCGACGACGGCATTAACGCCGAAGCTGAAACGCCACTGGTTGATTTAGATGCGAACTATGACGCTGTCATGGTGGTGGCTAATACTGGCTACGAAGAAAAATCCATTGAGGTGAACACGGCTACCGGCTTTATGCTTCACAGTGTTCAGCAAAACTCCTACGACAGCGCAGTACGTGGTGCTTACTTTACCGAAAATGAATCAGGTAATGGTACCTTTACCGTACCCGCACTAACCATTGCGGTATTTGTAAAACCACAAAGCGGCGCACAGGGTTACGGCCTGGCTACTTATGCCACTGCTGGCGCACCGGATGTCGTGCCTTACGGTGACACATCGGTTTACCTGCGTGGCAGTATGTCGGAATGGGGCACGTCGGTTGAGTTTACCTATCAGGGCAACGGTATCTACACCGCAACGTCTGCATTAACGGCTGGTACCCAGTATGAGTTCAAGTTTGCGTCGGAAGACTGGGCGACGGTGAACTTCGGTGCAGCGGATGCGGCTGATGCCATTGTTACCGATGGCGTTGGCGTTGTGTTGGGTGTGTCTAACAACAACCTGTTCTTTACACCTTCGGTTGACGCAACCTATTTGTTCACCGTGGATGCAAGTGACGCTCAGGCGCCAGTCCTCACCGTTGAAAATGAAGAACCCTATGCGGGTACTACCGTCTACTTACGTGGCGCATTTAACGGATGGGGAACTGAAACGCCGCTTGAGTATAAAGGCGCACGTCAGTATCAGGCTGCTATGTCACTAACTGCCGGCAGCTATGAGTTTAAAGTGGCCTCTGAAGACTGGGCTACAGTAAACCTTGGCGCGCTCTCTGGTTCAGATGAAGACAAGACGGTCGAACTAGGGCAGGAGACCTATCTGGCGGCGACCAACGATAACCTGGTTATTAACATTGATGCAGACGGAGACTATGTCTTTATTGTTGATGTGAGTGACAAAGCAGAACCAGTCCTGAAAGTGTTCAATGCGCAGTTCTTTGGCAGTACCCCAGTGTATTTACGTGGTGGTATGAACGGCTGGGGTACCGCAGATGAACTGGTCTACCAGGGCGCTGGTATTTACTCGGTTGATATCACCGTGAGCGGTGGTGCAACAGAGTTCAAAGTTGCCTCAGAGGATTGGGCTACGATAAACCTGGGCAATCCGGATGATGCCCTGACCAACACAGTAACGGAAGGTGTTGGAAAAGTGCTGGGCAGCAGTAATAACAATCTGATGATTGAATTGACTGCCGGCACGTACGAATTCAGGGTCACCGGACCGGATGCAACCCAACCCATCCTGACGGTTATTGCTAAATAACCCTGACTTGTTGTACCGTAAAAGCGCGCCCAGGTTTCCGGCGCGCTTTTTTTATGTGAGGAATAAGATGCAAGTGTTAGCAAGACTGCTAATGATAGGCTGTTGTTTGTTTGCGGTTATGCCATCACCGGTCGTTGGCCAGGCGCAGACGCAACAACAAATGGATATTCAACCGGCGTATGCGTGGTTGGAACTTATCGATCGTGGCCGCTATTTTCAATCCTGGCAATATGCCAGCAAGCAGTTCAAACAAAATATCGAAGCATCGCAATGGAATGATGTGCTGGTTGGTGCCAAGGATTCACTGGGAACGCTGGTCTCTCGTGAATTAAGCGGTTATGGCGAGCGCGACACCGTCGCAGGCTTACCAAATGGTAAGTACATGGTGTTTAAGTTCAAAAGTACCTTTGAAAATAAAACGCTGTATGAATTGCTTATCATGACGCGTGAAAACAACGAACTCAAAACGGTTGCCTACCTGATCCAGTGAGCTTTCAGATTATTTAGCGCCTGTCATGAATAACAAAGTCCGCAAAGACCGGCAGATGATCTGAAAAATGGCTGGAAGCAGGATCTTTAATCAAGCCACAATTTAGTATCTGGCAGTGTTGTGTTACCCACACGCGGTCGAGTTTAAAAACAGGGAACTGGCTTGGAAAACTCAACCCGGTATCTAGTTGATGCATGATGGGTTTCAGACGCGCAAACAAATTCGACAAATACCACCACTCATTCAGGTCGCCCGCCAACATCGCGGGTAAGTCTGCGTTGGCTGTACCATCTTCTAACGCACTTTGGATAAGCTTTACCTGTTGTCTACGCTCTTTGCGCGACAACCCCAAATGGGTGTTATGCAATAGAAGTGAGTGGTGAGGTGTCTCTACCCATACGCGCTGTAAGTTACGAGGTTCGCGATCTGCGACGTTCAATGTCACCACATCATCCCGGATAACGGTGTGGCGGCTAAGCATGGCGTTACCGAACCAGCCATGCGATGTTACCTGCGTAGCGGCTGGAACAAAGGTATATCCTCCGGGATGGCACAAGGCGTCGATATCGCTCTGGGTATTGCGCTCTGACGCACGCGTATCCATTTCCTGAAGCAGTACAAAGTCCGCATTCTTTTCGGCCAGCATGTGGCCGATACGGTGATAGTCCTGCACACCGTCCCGGCCAACACCACTGTGTAGATTATAGGAGACTAGGCGATACATTGTTCAGACTCTTCCTTTTCCGAATCTTCTGCGTTGTCCGACTGTTTTTTCGCCTGATACATCTTTGCCAGCTTTTGTGAGCCAACAATCATCGCTATCCACACTACTAGACCAATCACCAGATAGGTAACTGTCTCTGCCGAGGGTTGCTTAAAGATTTGCATAATGGAGTCGCCCACCAGGCCTTTAGCAATCATTTGTGGAAACATACCTAAAAACGTACCCATCAAAAATTGCATTAGGCTTATAGATGAAATACCAGCAACCAGATTCACCAAACTAAATGGCGCTATGGGTAGCATTCGTATGGTTGCTACACCAACGATGCCGGTGTTTGCCAATTTTTTATCTACGGCTTCAACTTTTGGCCCTGCTAGTTTACGCAGACCCGCATTGCCCAAACCTTTGCCGATAAGAAACGTGGTACCCGCACTGAGCAAAGCGCCAAAAATACCGTAAATCGGGCCCCAAATAGGACCGAATATCGCCGCGACTGCCAGTGATAATACCGTAACCGGGAAAAACAGTAAGCCACCAATCAGGTACACGAGCAATACGGTCGGTAACGCGAAGTACGTCCCGCGACTTTCTTCAAGAAACGCGCTTATTCTGTCGCCATCTAACCAGGATACGGTGTTACTGATAAACAGTAACAAACCAACGATACATGCCAGCACAGCCAGACCTACAGTAATCATAATGGTTCGTCTACGCGGGTTGGTTATGGCAGTAAGTTTTCCGCCCAGTCCTTTCACAGGCGGTATAAGCGGCTCTTCCGGATCTGAAATGGTGCGGAAAATATTGGCTTTAGACGCTTCGGTGAACTCTTCATCGTTGATTTCGGTTAACACGTAACCGTGGGCGATTTGATTGTTCATAAGCTCGTTAACAATGTGCTTGCCACCCATGATTGACTCGGTTGTCTCAATATCACGGCCCGTGTGCTCGGCGATCAGGTCGTCACGGGTAAAAGCAATGCACTTACGGTTGCTGTCGGTATCGCCGAACATCACCACATCAACCTCAGTGTCCAGCGTCATCGAGCGATTACTCAGGTTTGATGAACCGATGACCAGGTAACGGTCGTCAATGGTCATGACTTTAGAGTGAATGCGCTTGTAGGCTAAACGGCCTTGCTGATCGCGAATTGACGAATACGTCATTT
Organism: Marisediminitalea sp.; assembly: GCF_984433645.1. Lineage (NCBI taxonomy): Bacteria > Pseudomonadati > Pseudomonadota > Gammaproteobacteria > Alteromonadales > Alteromonadaceae > Marisediminitalea > Marisediminitalea sp. The sequence continues at coordinate 14,023 of NZ_CFIDRX010000046.1, read as the reverse complement.
TGATGCGATCGGTATCAACACCGTCTTCGATAATGTCTTTAAATGCCAGTCGACTAGCCCAGAACGCTTCAGTTTCAAACAAGCCTTTGGGGTCATAAGAACTCACAATGAGAACCTCAAGATCTGGCTTAGCTTTTAACTGTTTATTCAAGGCACGGGCGATTTCTTCCCGTGTCGTAAACTGATTTTCGATATAGATGAATCGTTCCGCCTGACCAATCAGGTCCAGCAACATATGACGAACTTCCTGCACACTTTCCACATCATCCATTTCAGGTAACGTGCGAGCGATTGCCAATGGCACATTTTCAAAGCATGAAGACACACCTTGAGGCCAGGTTTCAGGGCGTTCATTCCCATGGTCCGGCATAGCTTCCGGTGTATCAATGGCGGTGTCTGACAACCGATTCCAGCGCCAGCGTGCCAATTCGGCGAGGTGTTCAACCACCGGGCCGCAAGATACCATTTGGACGTCGTGAAATGGACCGTATTCACCGTCCGGACCGATACGGCCGGGTTCATCAATCAAATGTTCTCGGGTATCCCAGCGGTGAAGCGCAACGTCCATGCCGCCTGAGTACGCCACTTCATTGTCGATGATGGCCAGCTTTTGGTGTTGCGACCCGCCCATGGGAATAGAGTCATCGAGCATAACGTGAACATTATCGGGGGTTTTGTCTTCCCAGACTTCCAGTGCCCACATTTCTCGCTGGTCAAAAAAGGCGAAAGATGAATCCCAACGCAGGATATAAACCTGTAGATCCGGGTTTTGTTCTGCTTTCCATTTAATGAGCTCACCAATACGAGAGGGCGCCTCTGATTGTTCTTCCGCTTCGCCATGCAGTAATCTGATTCGACTGTCTATGTCCCAACCTACAATGATGATCTGGTGCTTGGCGTTACATATACTGGAATGCAAGGCGCTGTAGTAATTAGCACAATCGATTAAGGGGGTGGCATGGGTCGCCTGGCTGGTTTTCCAGCAATTTTTGTTTGAATCAAATACCTTGTGTGTTGACATGGTTTACTCTCCCTGTGGGAATACGCTCTAGCTATACACGGGTGTGTTGCAGAAATTATTCCGCTTTTCAGAGAAAGCTGGATGGTGTTATCTAATTGATATTAAATGGTTTATTGGTTTTTTTGTTAGCGAGTAGTTGGTGTTAAACGCTTTATAACGAAAATATTTCTTAATCGTGTGTAGGAATTTCCGAATACGGATTAAGCGTTATTTACATCAATGGTGCCGGGCTTACCAGGTCGTAGGGCGCAGCAATGAGTGGCACGTTTTTATCACTGCTTCGCAATTTTGCGCTGCGATTGGCAACGTGTTCTACTTCCAGGATAAAATCAGGTTGTTTATACCATTGCGGATAATGAAGCTGTGCTTCTATGGAGGGCTGTGGCGATTGATACAGTTCGAATAAATCGCCTTGCTTAACACCGTGTCTTGTGCCCAGCGCAATAGATAGATAACCAGGCGTGACGGAAACAACCGGCAGCATCGAAGGCAGACAGGTCATGGTATTAGACACATCCAGTACGGCACTGTTAATCGTATTTAATACCACGCGACCAAAATCACTGCGCCAGAACAGACTGTTGTTAAGATCAATCGTTTCGTTATAGTCAAACTCCCAGTCACCTTCACCGTGATAGCTGTTTTGCATTACGATGTCCTGATGCAGAGCATCCAGCAAGTAGACCTCCAGTGTGAAATTTCGTCGCAGGCTAACATCGTCTTCAAGCAGGCCTTCTTTCACCTGTTCAAACAAACTAATGTCACGTATAAAACCAAATAGCACGTATTGGCGGTGATAGGTCTTCACTAGCAGGCTCGCTTTCGCGGCTATCTGACTGTGATCAATACTATTAAAATCAGAAGTGGGCATAAACGCTTGATTTATCAGCAAGGTATCAACCACTGGTTGATTATCAGTCAGTTGTTGAGCCATCCGTTGGGTTACCTGACGACCAAAGTCGAAAATATTGCCGTGTCGGGCCTGAGATGGCTTCAATAATTGAAACTGGCTGAGCACCAGACTACGGGTATAAGGATCGCTGTCGCATTCAAACAGGGGCAGAATATCGACGTTAACGGTAACCGTAAGTACGTTATCGATGAGTGTTTCATCGACAATTTCCACGCGCTGTATGCGGCCCTGAGTGCGTATTTGAGCCTTGCTACTCACCAACAGGCCATCTAACACAATATCCTGGGCCGTGATGAAACTACCATTTTTGTAAGCGGCATCGGCAATGGCGTTTTTGATTGCCATGACGCGGATTTCATCGAGTTCAGCGTCCTCGACGGCTACCGACGCCTGGCCTTCAATCCACTGAGCATAAACGTTAGTACTCAGGATATAGAGTAAAAAGAGTAGGAAGCGAAACATGGTTAGTTAAAAATCGAAAAGAGGGTACCAATTAACGTGGACTGCTGGTTGTCCTGCAATTCGCCTTTGCCCGAGTATTCTATGCGCGCATTACCGACTTTACTGGAATCTACCGTATTGTCTGCGCTGATATCGGCAATCCGAATTTCCCCAGAAAACCGCACGTATTCCTGACCTTTATTGAGTGTGATCCACTTTTCCCCAGAGACGGCCAGGTTGCGGTTTGGCAAAATATCGGTGACATAGACGGTAATATCACCTTCTAACTCGTTAGATTGGGCCGTATTGGCGGAGCTATCGAATTCACTCTCTTGCTCGTGATTTGCCGCGACTTTTCCTTCGGTCAGTACAATTGGACCTGCGTTGACCGCAACGGGACCAAGCTCCATGCTGGTGGATTTGTCCATACGATAGTCGAGGGATTTCCTGGACTGTGTTCGCTCGTTCAATTCAATCAGGATCATATCGCCGATGCGAAAGTTATGGTGCAGCTTGTAAAGCTCTACGGCATTGTCGGGATTAAACAGAGAGCCGGTTGGAGCGGTGACAGCCTGTACAGGGGTCATATGAATCGGGCGATAACGAGGGTCGTCGGGAACCGGCTCTGTGTCATCCACTTTTGCTGACCGTTGTTCAACCAGCGGGTTGGTTGCTGATGAGGCGACGATTTGTTCTTCGACATTGGGGGTTTGCGTGCACGCGAAAAGCATAACGCTGATTAGTGTAATACCCGTACTGCGAGTAGAGAACATGATGTTATTCCTGCCAACTGGATAATCATTGCATCAGCCCCCACTTACTGCAGAATTATCATTAATGATTGTAAACACCGTTATTAAGCACGATTTAATTGTGACTGAGTTGTACTTTGCTAAACCTTTACATTCAGTAAGTTATCTTTACTTAAAAGACCTGTTAGCGTAATAAATATATCAACAGAACGCGGACATCATCATGTTTTCAGAGTGGCTGGATGGCTTTAATGCCAGCTCGACTTCACTTGACGCCTTAACCACAAGTAACAACGCTGCAGCGACGCAGGTCACTGATGCGGTATTGTCAAATGTAGACGATTTTAAGTCTGCGTTTACACAAGCAATAAACGTTGGCTTGCTCAGTGAACTAACAGGTAGTCTGACTGAACAAGCAAGCGGGGCGTTGTCGCTGGAAAATCTCGGTAGTGAGCAGGGGCTGTCTCAGTTACAGGCGTCATTTCTAACCATCTTACAAAACGACCTGTTTGCTTCATCACAAACCAATGAAGATATTGCATCTTCCGGCACAACTGCGGATCAGGAAAGCACTGAGAATACCGTTGCGTCGACAAGTGGCTTTATCAGTAGTGCCTATCAGTTTGTTATGGGGGAGGATGGTGCCACGCTGGACGATATTTTTGATACCGTGAACGTGCTCAATCATATTCCGGTTGTAAGCGATATCTATGAGTCGGTGACAGATAATGACGTCGATTTAGCGGCGAGTCTGGTGGGCGGATTTTTATATGCCGGACCAATTGGTGTTGCCTATGAAGGTATTGACTATTTTGTATCCAGTTCGACAGGCGCATCTATTACCGAACACGCTAAAAATTTCGTCATGGACGGTTTACTCACTGATAAGGAATTCGACAGTGGGGAATTGGCTGAATCCCTTGTCAGTACTGCAGGTGAAGCGACACACTCATTCGTTACGCGTAACCTTAATTGATAGGCAGTTGGTCTGGCGTAACACGTTGTTATTCTGTCTGATTGCAGTACAATCGCCTCGTCTAAGGTTATTTGGAAAAGTGACATGCTTTCGGCAATCTCTATTGGTCTACAGAACCCAAAATCTGCAGTGAACGTGGCAACGATTCTGCGTGCTGCAGGGTGTTTTGGTGTCAGCAGTGTTTTTTACACCGGAGAGCGCTTTTCCTATGCGAAACAATTCAGCGCAGACACCAAAGCATTCCATAAAACAATTCCTACTGTCGCCATTGAGTCTTTACAGGCAGCCAAGCCACAAGGCGCGACAGTAGTAGGAATAGAACTCGTGGAAGGCGCAACGCCACTACCGGCGTTTGAGCACCCCGACAACGCGTTTTATCTGTTCGGGCCAGAAGATGGCAGTTTGTCAGAATCACATCTGGCCATGTGTGACGAGGTAGTTTATATACCTACCCTGAGCAGCCTGAACCTCGCAGTAACGGCCAATATCGTGCTTTACGACCGTCTTGCAAAGAGCCAGTACGATACTTCTTTAGAAGGCATAAGAAACAGCCGTGATACTAACAATCGGCTGCGCCTCTAGTCTGCACTGGCTTCAATCAACTAGGACCGGTGGTATTGGCGAATCCATCACGAAACTGAAAGCTCGTTCAGTTGACCCAAATGCTGCGTTACCTTGTCTGCAGACAAGGGGCGAAAGAAATGATAGCCCTGAAATTCGCTGCAACCATTACTGAGTAAAAATTCAAATTGTTCAGCAGTCTCAACACCTTCTGCAACCGTAGATAGTCCGAGTGATTCAGCCAGCGTTATAATGGTCGAGCAGATTTTTGCATCTTCTTCTTTCACTGCACATTCGTTCACAAATGAACGGTCAATCTTCAGGATATCTACAGGCAGGGTTTTGAGATAGTTGAGAGACGAATAACCGGTACCGAAATCATCAATTGATATTGCTATATTCAGGCTGTGAAGTTTCTGCATGACATCGATACAGGTTTCAATGTCTGCTAAAAATACACCTTCCGTGACTTCAATCTCAAACCATTCGCCCCGAATACCGTAACGCTGCATGGCGGTCTTCAGAAACGGGAGAAGGCCATCTGACAGCAAATGTTTACCGGAAAGGTTAATTGAAACCCTGGGCAGTACGGCGAAGGTTTTTTTCCATTGGGCAATCTGCGCAAAGACCAATTCAAAGATCAACTCCTCCAAAGGCACGATCAGATTAGATTCTTCCGCCAGTGGAATAAACTGACTGGGCGGAACAAAGAGACCCGATGGGTTAGTAAACCTTACAAGAGCCTCGAAACCAACAATCTCCTTATTTGCGTCCACTCTGGGCTGGTAAAGCATAGAAAACGCGCTCTTCTCTGCAATGGCCTGACTCAATGTTTGCTCGGAATCAAATTGCTCCGACTCTTGTTCCGCCATGTAAGGTTCAAATAATTTATAGTTATCGCGACCTGCCTTTTTGGCGTAATACATCGCAATATCGGCTTGCTGAATAAGGGTAGTGGGGTTGACTAAGTCAGTGTGCGTCAGTGTTACACCAATGCTGGTGGGAATAGTCAGCTCTCTGCCACTTAACACAACAGGTTGACGCATTACCTGTAAAATTTTGGTCGCGCTGGTCAACACCGAGCTTTCATCATGGCGACTGTTCATCATAATGACAAACTCGTCGCCGCCCCAGCGGCAGATAGTGTCTTCTGAGCGGGTGACATTCATCAATCGATTGGCGACTTCCATCAACAACTCATCACCAGCCTGGTGTCCAAGCGTGTCATTGATCTTCTTAAAGCGATCCAAGTCAAGGAAGAACAGCGCGATGCAATTTTTAGTGTTATTTATAGACTTCAGTGCTTGCGTCAGTGTTTCCATAAAATACGTCCGGTTGTACAAACCGGTTAACGGATCGCTGTAGGCAAGTTGTTTGAGTTTTTCCTGCAGGCGGCGCTGACGCGTAACGTCGCGTATGTGCAGAGTAAATTCATTCGCAATGCTGCTACCAAACGTTGTACCGGTAATGGTTATTTCAGAGGGAAATTCATCACCGGTAGAGCGCTTCAACAGAATGGTGTTTCGGCGATTAATCAGTAAACCATCTGAAGTAACAAATTTACCTTCCAGGCTTTTCTGCACAGCCAGTTTGTCTTTTGACAATACGAACAAGTCGACAAAGTTTTTACCTACTACTTTGCCTCTGAGGCAGCCAAACGTGCGCTCTGATGCTGGATTAAATTCAATAATTTCGCCCTGGAGGTTGATGGTAACAATGCTATCCATCGAAGAATTCAGAATGGCGCTTTTGCGTTTTTCACTGCTTTTAAAGTCGCTAAGTGCCCGGTCTCTCTGACTCATTTCGTCATGGACTTTATCTAAAACACGGTTGTACTTGCGGGCAATCTGACCGACTTCGGTAAAAGGTTCTTCCGGCACTCTGGAGTGAAAGTTACCGGATTTTTCCTGTGCATCCATAGAGTTAAGTAAATCAACGAGCTCGGTAGTGGCATGGTGTTCGGTAATGTTCATACCAATATATTCTTGCTCACTTGTCACTCTGAGTCTGACTACCCGGTTAATTAACACCAGTAAAACCCAGCTCAGGCAAAAGACGTATAAGCCAACGACAACTATGCCAAGGGCTTGCACACTAAGCTGCTGCCAGAAGGCATCGCTCAGAAAGACGACGTCTTTGTGAAAAAGGGCAACCGCTAATGTTCCCCAGATGCCCGCGAACAAATGAGCAGGTACGACGCACAGCGCATCATCCAGTTTTAAGCGTTTCAGCAATCTGTCACCAGCAAACATAACAATACCGCCACCAATGCCGATAATGGCAGCGTGCGCCGGAGAGACAATATTGGCGCAGGCCGTGATTGCAACTAAACCGGCTATCACACCGTTCAGCATGGCACTCACATCCATATAGCGGTTTTCTACCGCGAATATAAAGCTCGACGCGAGGCCACCGAATGCCGCTGCAATACAGGTATTGACCAGAATGAGAGGGACATCATCGTTTAATGCAAGGGTACTACCGCCATTGAAACCAAACCAGCCTACCCAAATCAGCAGTGTACCAAGTACGGATAAAGGCAGGTTGCTGCCCGCTGGGAAAGGCGTGTTGCTGTCGAATCTGCCCTGGCGCGCACCGATGACCATAATGGCCGCCAAAGCCATCCAACCCCCGGTACTGTGAACCACAGTCGAACCTGCGAAATCGATAAAGCCAAGGTTTTCCAGCCAGCCGCTATTACCCGCATCATAGAGTGATGCCCAGGCCCAGTGACCAACAAAGGGGTAAATGATCGCGCATAGGAGAACGGTAACAATTAAGTAACCAAAATATGACATTCGCTCAGCCACAGCACCGGACACCAATGTGGCTGTTGTGCCGCAAAACATCATCTGAAATAAAAAGAAACTGAACTGCCAGGGTGAGTGTTCTGCACCAAAAAAGAACTCAGTTGCGCCAAAATAGCCCGAATTGGAATAGCCAAACATGATGCCAAATCCGACACACCAAAACAAAATAGAGGAGAGAATGAAGTCAGATAAATTTTTAGCCGCAACGTTTATGCTGTTCTTGGTGCGGATTTTTCCTGACTCCAGGCAGAGAAACCCTGCCTGCATGATGAAGACAAGTATCGCTGAGATGAGGATCCAACCCGTTTCCAAAATGTGTCCTTAGTGATTAATAACCGAGTAATCAATAAGATAATCAAGCAAATAGCGCACCGTATTTAGGTTTTAGCGTGGCATTTACACTGACTAAGGGTAAGTACATTGGTTGTTCGTCAAAATTTCTAAAATATTCTGTTAACAATTGATAAGACAACCGCTATGAATACGTATGCACGTACTTGGTAATCAGGGGATCAAAAGCTAGTATGGTCGGCTACAATTAACGATATTTTAACAGCCCGGGCAGGATTCCCGCGCCGACCATGATGGCATCTTCGCTGTGTCGGACGCCCGAAAATAATAAGAGTGTGCTATATGAGCAGTTCTACATCGACACATCAGCAACCTAATTTGTCGTTCTGGCAAATTTGGAATGTGAGTTTTGGGTTCTTAGGTGTGCAATTCGGATTTGCACTACAAAATGCCAATGTCAGTCGTATTTTGTCTGATCTCGGTGCGGATTTACATTCACTTTCGCTGTATTGGCTGGTTGCACCGATCATGGGTCTCATTGTTCAACCTTGGGTCGGCGCTGCTTCTGACCGTACCTGGGGTCGTCTGGGTCGGCGCCGTCCGTTTATTCTTGCCGGTGCCATTGCGGCAGCTATCGGCATGCTACTCATGCCAAATGCCCCCTTATTTGTGGCAATAATGGCGCCCATGCTGTTTGGCGCTATGATGCTGGCACTCATGGATGCCAGTTTTAATGTGTGCTTTCAGCCATTCCGTTCACTGGTGTCGGATATGGTACCCAATGGTCAGCGAAATGTTGGCTATTCGGTGCAATCGCTGCTCATTAACATCGGCGCTGTCATAGGGTCAATTTTACCGTTTGTTCTCACCAATGTGATTGGCCTGGAAAATACCGCTAAAGCTGGTGAAGTTGCGCCATCCGTTGTGTGGGCGTTTTACCTGGGCGCCACCGTTTTGCTTGGTTCTGTATTGTGGACTGTGTTTCGTACAAAGGAATACGCACCAGAAGACTACGCCCGTTATAAAGGCCTGGAGGACGAAGATACCCAGCCAAATAAAGCTCCATTAGGCGAGCGTCTGTCGAATTTCTTCAAACTGGTAGCGAATATGCCCAGTACTATGAAGCAGCTGGCAGTAGTGCAATTCTTTTCCTGGTTTTCCCTATACATCATGTGGGTGTATACCACGCCGGCCATTACCCAGCATATCTGGGCAGTAGATAAAGTGTGGTTTGATCCTGCTTATCTGTCGACGGTGCAAATGGTCCCTCAGCACATTGCAGACGCGAAGGGGGCCGCGGGTGACTGGGTAGGGATCCTATTTGCTGGCTACTCTGTGTTCGCCGCGTTATTTTCAATTGTGCTAGCCCGACTGGCCGACCGTTTTGGACGCAAATTAGTCTACAGCCTGTCTTTAGCAGCAGGTGGCCTGGGTTATCTTAGTTTTTCTTTATTCCAGGATTTTAATCAGGTTTCAGTGAATCTCTTAATCACGGAAGTAACGGTTCCTGTGGGGGCTGTCAATCTTCTGATCCCGATGATTGGTGTGGGTATCGCCTGGGCTGCGATATTAGCGATGCCCTATGCCATGCTGGCAGGTAGCCTCCCTGCGAGACAAACCGGGGTATACATGGGCATATTTAACTATACAGTGGCAATGCCGCAAATTATTGCAGGTGTCAGCGCGGGCTGGATCCTGAGTAATGTATTCGCTAATGAAGCCATTTACATCATTATGGTCGCGGGTGGTTCAATGCTGGCTGGCGCCATAGCTGTTTATTTTGTAAATGAAAACAATCCCCTAGAACAGGAAGGAACTGCACATGCGTAAGTTGTTTATTCTGGGCGCTGTTGCCAGTGCTGTTATTGTTGGCGGTTGCCAAACAACAGATTCAACCGTGAATGCGCCGGTTGCTCATATATACGGCACGCAAGAACCGTTTGCCAAAGAAGCGGTGTACTTTGTGATGACGGACCGTTTTGTTGACGGTGACCCCCGCAACAACTTTGAACAACAAGGTGGCGATCATCCGAGTTGGTCCTTGCGCCTCGAAGGGCCTGACGGCAAATTTGCTAACGCTGGTTACATGGGCGGAGATTTCAAGGGTATCCTGCAAAATATCGATTACATAAAGGACATGGGTTTTAGTGCCATCTGGATTACGCCGGTGCTGGATAATCCCGATCAAGGCTTTACTGGCGATGAACCTATCAGTTATGGCGGTATGTTTAAAGATGGCGGCAAATCCGGATATCACGGCTACTGGGCTACCAATTTCTATAAGGCCGATGAGCATCTTGTGAGTGACGATCTGACCGTCTCAGATTTTACGTCAGCCATGCATGATGCCGGTTTTAAGGTTGTGTTTGATATTGTGGCCAATCACGGTACGCCGAGTTGGACAATGCCGGAAGACCAACCGGGCTATGGCGAACTGTACGACAAAGACGGTAATCTGGTAGCTGACCATATGAATTTGCCGCCAGAATCGTTGGACCCGGAGAACGAGCCTCTCCATCGCTTTTTTCATCCTTATCCCGATTTAGTTAAGTTGTCCAATTTGAACGAGCACCACCCGGACGTACAGGAATATTTGATCAACAGTTACTTGTACTGGATAGAGCAGGGGGCTGATGCGTTCAGAATAGATACTATTCGCCATGTATCTCATGATTTCTGGCGAACTATGTCGGATCGCATTCGCGCTGAACACCCGGGCTTTTACATGTTTGGCGAAAGCTTCCAGTACGACGCCAATTTCATTGCGCAGCATACACAGCCTAAAAACGGCGGGATTTCGGTATTGGATTTCCCAATGCAAAAAGCCATGGTATCGGTTTTTGAAAATGCAGACAGTGATTTTGCGACGCTGGCAGATACGCTTTACTTAACACACGGTCCTTATCACAACCCGTATGAACTGACGACATTTTACGACAACCATGATATGGCCAGAATGAATGCCAGCGACGAGGGGTTTATCGACGCCCACAACTGGTTGTTTACCGTAAGAGGTATCCCTGTGGTGTATCAGGGATCTGAGTTTGGCTATATGCGTGGTACGTCTGAACACCAGGGGAACCGGAATTATATCGGTCAGGCGCGATTAGACGCTGCTGTGTCACATCCTATCCGCAGCAGGCTGTCACAGATCGCGGGCATCCGCCAGGCTTTGCCAGCGCTACAGCGAGGATTGCAATACAATGTGCGTCTGGCTGGTCACGAGGCTGTGTTTTTCCGGGTTGTGCAGGATGACGATGCACAACAAACGGCTCTGGTTATGCTTAACAAAAGCGATAGCCCGTTAGTCATGGTCGCTGACACCTTTGTCGAGTCGGGTAAGTGGAAAGAATGGGTAACGGGTGAGGACGTAACCGTGTCAGAGCAGGGCATTACGGCAACAGTGCCTGCACACGGTGTACGTGTATTTGTAAAGAATGGCACGCTTCAGTCAGCTGATTTTGAGCAAGCCTTACTGACGCAAATGGCTCGTCAATAAACATGCGCTTTTGAGTGCTGAGCAGTGTTATAAAAACGGCCAGTGTAGACTGGCCGGTTTTGATTACTCATTAGATTCACAACCACAGGATTGCCGGACAATGAGCGTTGCTGGCATGAGAAAGTCGGTTGTTTGTTCACCCTCTATGGCCCGCAACAGGTTTTCAACCAGGGCCTCGCCTGCCTGAATGGTATTTTGTTGAACCGTAGTCAGACTCGGTGTGGTAAACGCCGATAATTGAATATTGTCAAAGCCCACAACGGCAACATCGGCCGGTACTTGAATGCCGGCAGCTTTGAGTGTCTTTAATACCCCTACCGCGATGATATCTGCCGCACATACTATGGCGTCTGGCAGGGGGGCTTGTCGCTCGAGTAGTTGTTGAGCCGCATCAATACCGGCAGACTCCGCCGATATGGCATCAATCTGCACACTGGCGACGGCAGTCTCTGAATGCTGCTCAAGTGCCTGCAAATACCCTTCATAACGGGCCTGAAATTCCGGTGCTTTGTCACCCACGTCGCCAATGAAGGCGAAGTTGCCCTGGCGCAAGGATAACACGTGCTCGGTAACGTCTTTACCACCCTGAAAGTTGTCACAACCAATAGAAATACCCGGATATTCCGCTACCGGGGCACCCCAACGCATGATGTGCGTGCCTTGTTCCTGCAACTGAGTCAACTTCCCTTCATAAGAACGGTAGTCGCCATAGCCCAGTAAGATAATACCGTCAGCTTTGTGAGAGTCTTCAAACTCAGCATGCCAGTCGCTGTCCAGATTCTGAAAGGACACCAACAAATCGTAACCACGACTGGCGCTGGCTTTGGTAATGCTGCCTAGCATCGACAAAAAGAACGGATTAATCATGGAGTCATCAGACGTTGGGTCCTCAAACAACAGCAGTGCAATGGTACTGCTACGCTGGCGGCGAAGATTGCTGGCGTTTTTGTCGACCTTGTAATTCAACTGGCGTGCAATTTCCTGCACCTTACGTCGCGTTTCGATGTTCACCAACGGGCTGTCGTTTAACGCTCGGGAAACGGTGGATTGCGAGACGCCGGCCATGTGGGCAATATCGAAAGAAGTGGCTTTGTTTTTCATGCTTTAGAGTAATTTATTGTTGACGAAAACAGGGTTCTACCGGGCAGTATAGATGAATTCATCCGGATGGGAAATTGGTGTGTTCCCGCAAAAATAATAAACGTGGTTTGCAACCCTAAGACAATGATATACTCGCCTGATATGGCGTGAATAACACATCATCACGTATCCGACAGTCAATTAAAAATAAAATAAGGGGCATAGCGAATGGCCGAGACTGAACACCGTCCGACCAATTTTATCCGCCAAATCATCGATAAAGACCTAGCGAGTGGACTACACTCAACCGTTAAAACGCGCTTTCCGCCCGAGCCTAACGGTTTTCTTCACATTGGTCACGCAAAGTCTATCTGCCTGAATTTTGGTATCGCACAGGATTATCAGGGAACGTGTAATCTGCGTTTTGACGACACGAACCCGGCAAAAGAAGACATTGAATACGTTAACTCCATTCAGGAAGACGTGCGCTGGTTAGGTTTCCAGTGGGATGGCGACGCCCGTTACTCATCAAATTATTTTGACCAGTTACATGCTTATGCGGTTGAACTGATTGAAAAAGGCCTGGCGTATGTTGATTTCAGTACTCAGGAAGCCATGCGCGAGATGCGCGGTACCCTGACTGAGCCGGGTAAAAACAGCCCGTATCGTGATACCAGTGTAGACACTAACATTGCTGAATTTGCGAAAATGACAGCGGGTGAATACGCCGAAGGTCATTGTTGTTTACGGGCAAAAATCGATATGGCATCGCCGTTCATGTGTATGCGTGACCCGGTGATTTACCGCATTAAGTTCGCTCACCACCACCAAACAGGTGAGAAGTGGTGCGTGTATCCAATGTACGATTTTACCCACTGTATTTCGGATGCAATTGAGGGCATCACACACTCACTGTGTACACTGGAATTCCAGGACAATCGTCGGCTGTATGACTGGGTTATCGAGAATATCTCCATCGACTGTACCCCGCGTCAGTATGAATTTTCGCGACTGAACCTGGAATACACGGTACTGAGTAAACGCCGTCTGATCCAATTGGTGGAAGAAAAGCACGTATCTGGGTGGGATGATCCTCGTATGCCTACTGTTGCTGGCTTGCGCCGCAGAGGCTATACACCAGCATCTGTTCGTGAGTTTTGTAAGCGCATTGGCGTAACCAAAATGGATAACATGGTCGAAATGGGCATGTTAGAGGCGTGTATTCGCGACGACCTGAACGTCAACGCACCGCGTGCCATGGCGGTATTGAATCCTATCAAACTGGTCATAGAAAATTACCCGGAAGGCGAGCAGGAAACACTGATTGCGCCAAATCACCCGAGTGACGAGTCTATGGGTACCCGCGAGCTGAGTTTTGGTCGTGAAGTGTGGATCGAAGCAGACGATTTCCGTGAATCGGCAAACAAGAAGTTCAAACGTCTTGTGCTCGATAAAGAAGTCCGCTTACGTAATGCGTATGTAGTGAAAGCCAACCGTGTTGAGAAAGACGAGCAGGGTAATGTCACAACGGTATATTGTACCTATGATGCCGATACGCTGGGCAAGGACCCGGCCGATGGACGCAAAGTAAAAGGCGTAATTCACTGGGTAGACGTTGCCACCGGCGAATCGGCACAGTTCCGTTTGTACGACCGCTTGTTTAACGTGCCGAATCCAGC
>NZ_CFIDRX010000045.1:0-26395 GCF_984433645.1 Marisediminitalea sp. | reverse complement strand
AGACAACAACCAGTACGAAGTGTACAAGTTTACCGGCGACGAAAGCCGTACACAGCAAACCGCCTGGCAAACACTGGACTGGATTAAAGAAGTACAGCAACGCGGTGCCGGTGAAATCGTACTTAACTGTATGAACCAGGACGGCGTACGTCAGGGTTACGACATTGCTCAGCTAAAAGCCGTACGTGATATTTGTAATATCCCGCTGATTGCTTCTGGCGGTGCGGGGGCGATTCCCCACTTTACCGATGTATTTCAACAAGCCGATGTCGATGGCGCGCTGGCAGCGTCTGTTTTCCACAAAGGCATTATCGACATCGACGAACTCAAAGCCACGCTGGTTAGCGAAGGCATTGCCATGCGCGAACGCTTTCGCCAGGGTTAACCGACAAGGGTGTGAATATGAAAGTGACACAACAAACACTTGCGCAACTGGCGTGGGATAAAATGGACAACCTGCTGCCTGCTATCGTACAGGATGCCGTAACCGGCAAAGTACTGATGCAGGGTTACATGAATCAGGACGCGCTGACAACAACGCTGGAAAGCGGCAAAGTCACGTTTTTTAGCCGTTCCAAGCAGCGCTTGTGGCAAAAAGGCGAAACCTCAGGCAATACGCTGGATCTAGTGAGCATCAGCGCTGATTGTGATGCCGACTCTCTGCTGGTACTGGCCAATCCCAATGGCCCAACTTGCCACACCGGCGCTGAAAGCTGCTGGTTCAATGGTGACGTAGCTGATTACACCTTTATTGGCGATCTTGAGCGGATTCTGGCCGAGCGTAAAAACGCCGATCCGGACTCCAGCTATACCGCCAGACTTTATAACAAAGGCGTAAAACGCATCGCCCAGAAAGTGGGTGAAGAAGGCGTAGAAACCGCCTTGGCGGCGACCGTAATGGACACCGAAGAACTGAAAAACGAAGCAGCCGATTTGCTGTATCACTTAACAGTACTGCTGCAAGCCTGTGATATGTCGATGTCGGATGCCATCAGCATTCTTCGCGAACGTCACAAAGCCTGATACGTTTCTTTTGGTTGGAAGCTGCATCTACGCCTAGCACGCTTTGTCTATTCTCTTGGTGTGCGTTAATAGCCAGTATGACCGATAGGTCCCTGATATCGCTCCGCGATTCAGGGATGACTGGCTATTTTTCAGAAGTGACTGGATGTTTTGTCGCGGGTAGCGAAGTCTTTTCAGAGCGGTCAATGTCTCATAGGAAGTACATAAACCTTAGCTTATGGCCGCCAACAGGATTAGCCATGTTCAAATGCAGTTCCTTGTTACTCGCCAGCACCAGCCGATGTACTCGCCGTAGCAGCAATGATACTTGCTGTAGCCGCTGAGGATTGCTGTGCTTGTAACTGGTCTGCAATCAGGCTGGCATTTTGATTTTCACTGGCAATAATACAGGCCCCATACCCATACCCGTCCAATTTGTTTTCCCATTTTATTCTGCCGTTTTCTGCATTAACACAGAACAAGTGTCCACCTGCATAAGCAAAAACGTGGTTATCTTCAAACAGTAAATTGGTGACGCCGGAAGTCGACTTTAATTTGGTTTCCCATAATTTCTTTCCTGTCACCTTGTCCAAACAAACCACATGGCCTTTTATGCCCAAAAACAGCTTTTCCATTGTCTTCTCCAATACTGAGGTTCGGCATTCAGAATAGCACTGTTCAATTCACTTGTTGTGGCATGGACATACTTGCTAACAATTCCCCTTTTAAGCCGAAAGTGTATGAGTGTATTCATTAACGCTATTGCGCTGATACCTGCCGAACAGCAGGTTGATAATCCTGAGCGGCAGACATCGTCAGCCAAGTCTTGCTTTCCTTCATATCAACTGGCTTACCTGCGCCGGTTGCGTACATCACCGACAGCGCGTACTGCGCCTTAGGGTTCCCGGCTTCTGCCGCAATCGTGAATAGCTCAGCTGCTTTTTGCAGATTGCGTTCCACACCCAGCCCGGTCTCGTATAGCCAGGCAAGTTCAGTTGTGGCGGCATAGTCAGGCGGGTTTTGTTCACTCAATGCAACAAGTTGCTGAAAAGCCTGCTCACTGTCCCCGCGCATCAATAGTCGCTTGACTGAAATCAAAGGGTCGGCCGAATCGCTGTTATCCAACGTTCGTAACAACTCGCCTGCATCTTCATCGCCATCCAGCGCTGCAATCATCAGCCAATGCCTGGCGGTATCGGCAGAAACCAACTCAGGATGCGCCAGCGCCACAACACCCACCTGATAAGCAGCAGCGCGACCGCCGGCTTCAGCAGACTGCAAATAATAATCCAATGCTTGTTCGAGGTTGCTTTCTACGCCTTTTCCTTGCTCATGCAGGATACCAAGATTAAATAATGCTTCTGCTTTTCCAACACCGTCCACATGCTGCCACATTGCCTGTGCCAGCGAATAATTTGCCATTTTAAACTCAGCATAAGCCATATAGAGCTGAACTTGTGGCTTTGCCGTTACAAAGTCCTCGGGTAACGCTTCAGCTGCATTGGCTGTGTTAAAGAGCGCTACGCCAAGTAATACTACAGCCCGTTTCGCGACTTTCATCATTTGCCTCATCTCCATGTTTACTAAGCTAAGACTAAGACTAAGACTAAGACAAATTACCGCCGTATGTTCTCCTACTTTAGGTCGGTTTTCGTCGTATTGTTCTGGGGCGAGCTATACCCTAGGCGCTTGTTGGCACCGCTGATAATTTATTTGCAAGTTAAACAGGTAGTGCATTGAAGGCGACAAATCGCCATCGAGTACGTTAACTTCAATGTTTTTCCAGGTGCCTTTTTGCAACGACAAAAAGAAGTCCGGATAGCTGCACACTACCTGCAGAACAATTGGCTTGTATTGTGTTGCGAGGCTGTCGTGATTGGGGCGTTTGTAATTCGAATTTTCGGGTTCGAATCCATCGCGATAATGTAACATGAGTGATACCCGGCCGTTGCCCGGATTAACAAACCCGTGAAATACCAGATGCGGATCGGCAACGCGTAAATATCGCTGGAATGTGTTATTTCGTTCTTCTGCCTGCCAACTCGGGTAATCCCCATAAAATAAGACGAAGACAAAACTCAACAGGCCCACGGCAAAAGGGAAAATGTTGATGAGAAGAGCGGTTCGCCTTGCTGGATTTCTTTTCGACACGATGGCTGCGCACCCAATACTTAGCGACTAGGGCCGATACCCCATATCACTGGCCGCTCTGCGGAGCCTGGCAACAATGGCTGGTGGCATATGTGGGCTGGCTGCCAGATAGGCGTCAATTGACAATTCGGGAATAAGCCGATGAATTTGAACACTATCGGATTGCATATCTACCAATCGGGCCGTTTCTTCGATGAGCTCCGGATCTTCGATAATAAAGTCAACGGTGCCGCGCTTTAACTCTTTCCAGGAGCAGATGATATCTGCACAGGAAATCAGGTTTTTACCTTCTTCAAAACCGCGCTCTTTCAGCCATTTTTCAGCTATATCACCACGTTGTGCAGCAACAGACAGTGAGGTTAACTCACTCCAGTCTTTGAGCTGAATGTCTGCGCGATCTGAGAGGGTTAAAATGCCCAACTTAAATTCGGTGACCGGGGTTATCCATTGATATTGCTGCTCCCTTTCCGGCGTTCGAGCGATAGAAAAAATGAGAGCGCGGCTATGCCGTTGTGTATTTAACACTGCGCGTGCCCAAGGGAAGACTTTGAAGTCCGCCTCATACCCTGCACGCAAAACAATGTTTCGAACTCGTTCTGTCACAGCTCCGAGAACTTTGCCATTTTCCGCGTAATGATACGGCGGCGAGTTTTCTGTAAACACCATCAAAGAGTCATTGGCGACTGCGCCACTACTTATTATAAAGGCAACACTCAAATACACACTTCTGAGTAAATGTTTCATCCTGCTGTAAACTTATTTTCAGTCCCTGACTACCATACTACCCGGAATCACGCGTCGTGCAAATTTGTCTCGTTTTGCGTCAGTGTAGTTCCGGGCGCCGCCCCAAGAAAAGGGGTATTCACTACCAACCTGTAATTCTGGACCAGGTTTCCGTTACCTTGCCGTCTTCATCAATAACCTGATAAGCGCTAAATTGAGCCGCCGTGGCGCAGGCGTGAATAGGCAGGATCCGCAACATATTCCCATAAGCAAATATTGCATCATCCGGTTTTTTGCCGTCAATATGAGAAATGATGCCGTGTTCCTGATTTGTGCTGCTTACATACCAGCCTTCGAGCAGTCTCCCCTGCGGATCGCAAACGAGTCCGTAGCCGCAGTTTTTTGCATGAGCGGCGGTTCCCTGATCACGGGAAAGTGCCATCCAGCCAGCATCGACGATCACCCAGTTTTTGTCTGTTTGATGCCCTATCACACTGGTCAATACCGACATGGCAATATCATCGGTATCGCAAACGCCAAGCCCTGCCATAACGCAGTCAAACGTGGCATAGACACCAGCGCGTAATTCATTAATACCTTTGTGATGTGTATTGGCCAGCGCGGTAGGTGTTGAGCCTGCCGATACCAACTCGCAATGGATCTGATTAGCGGCTAACCTTGCCGCGGCTTTGGCAATAAGCGCACATTCTTGCTCTGCCATGGCATCACGTGCCTGCTGTGTATAGCAGTCGTAGCTTCCGCCAGCATGCGTCATGATCCCGCGAAAATGCAGTTGTGGTGTTGCCTTCAACGCTTTCGCACATTCCAACAGCTCGTCTGACATCGGCAACAGACCAGCGCGGTGATCGTCGACATCAATTTCCAGCATCACTTGCAGCGGGTGTTCCAATGAATCGGCAAACGATACCAATGCGTTCACTGCAGCCAAACTGTCCAACACAACAGTAAATTTTTCGGCGCGCTCTGAAAGAGCCTGTACTCTGGCGTATTTGTTTGGCACCAGCCCGACGGCGTAGAGAATGTCGTGGTATCCCGCAGCAGCGAAATACTCAGCTTCAGCAAGTGTAGATACTGTAATTGGCCCGTTAGAAGGTGCGTAGCGTTCTGCCGCGGCTAGGGATTTCAGCGTTTTAACATGCGGACGTAACACCAGTTCATCGCGCTTCGCAACGGCCTGCATACAACTTATGTTTCGCTGGAATTTACCCATATCGATAATACAGGCAGGGGTCATTAAGGAAGTCAGCTCACTCACAGGAATGGCATCCAATAAATCAGCGTCAGATTAATGCAGGCAATGACAAATAACGTAAGCAGCGTTAGCACCATTCCTACCAACCGCTGCCAGGTTGCGCCTACTGAATGCCTTAAGCCATACGCATGAAGCACGCGTCCAATCACCAGACTCGCGCCCAGAATATGAATAAGCATTGTGGAGTGGCTGTTAATTTCTAAGATTGCTAACAGAATCAAACTCAGCGGTACATATTCCACGAAGTTGCCGTGAACGCGAATAAGGCGTTGTAGTACATCATTACCGCCATCGCCTACCCCAATCAGGTTCTGGCGCCGACAACGAATGACAAGAGCGGTTAAATAAAGATAGATAAGCGCAAGAATACTTGCGTAAAACGCGGTCACTGGGAGTAACAACATGGCACTGTTCCTTCAAATTATTCGGTGCCATTGTGACAGTTTGTCTGTTAAGAGGTAAAGCGTTTGTTGGAGAATTTACGGTACAAACAAAAAAGCTGCCGATAGGCAGCTTTTTCAAATCAGTCTCTTATTAGCCAAGTAATTCAGCTAATTGCTGGCTTACCTGGTCTACTGGCTGTGTTCCATCCAGCTTGTGGTAAGAACAGTTGCCTGCGGCCGCTTCAGCGTTGTAATAATCTACCAGAGGCTGAGTTTGTTCGTGGTAAATACCTAAACGATTGCGAACCGTTTCTTCTTTGTCGTCATCGCGAATGATCAGGTCATCGCCTGTTTGATCATCTTTGCCTTCCACTTTCGGCGGGTTGTAGACGACGTGGTACACGCGGCCTGATGCAGGGTGAACACGACGTCCGCCCATACGATCAACGATCACATCATCTGGCACATCAAACTCAATACAATGGTCAACCGTGACACCCGCTTCCTTCATAGCATCTGCCTGAGGAATTGTGCGAGGGAACCCATCCAGCAGGAATCCGTCTTTGCAGTCGTCCTGAGCAATACGCTCTTTTACCAGACCGATGATGATATCGTCGGATACCAACTTCCCTTCGTCCATGACCTTTTTAGCAGCAAGACCCATTTCTGTGCCTGCCTTGATTGCGCTACGCAGCATGTCACCCGTAGAAATTTGCGGGATACCATATTTGCCCATCAGAAACTGCGCTTGTGTTCCCTTACCGGCACCTGGTGCACCGAGAAGTATTATTCGCATAATTGCGCTCTCCGCTTGTTTTAACTTATAACTGTGGGGCACTTTACACACTCCAAACCCACGTGACAAGTACTCTGCAGGGCTCATCACGACTCTTAAGACTAATAGCGTATGTAAATTGAACGAAAGACCAGTACCACTGCGGCGTAATTCACCGCGATAAGCGCGTTTTATGCTTAATATAGCCGTACAGAATTGTGTACTTTATGACACTGATTTGTTACCACGCCCTATTCTGCTAATTATGTGTATGAGGAGCTTGAGCCAGTAGCGGCTTGCGACGCTTACTGCTTTAAATTATTTCTACGTCCAAACGAAAAAACGCGCAGAAGTCTGCGCGTTTTTATTCGAACGAGATGACACCGAATTACATTTTAGCTTTTACGCCAATGTAGAACACCCGGCCAATAACACTGCCGCCGTCAAAACCGTTTGCATCGTCAAAGTAAGGAGCTTCTTCGTCAAACAGGTTGTCGATATTCATAGTGATATCTACATTGTCGAAACTGCCCATTTCTCCCAGAGAATAACTGGTAAAGACATTCACTGTGGTCAGAGAGTCCAGTGATGCGAAGGCATTTTCCCAACCATCGCTGTGTAGAATACGAACCATGCTGTTGGTCTTTTCCGTGGATAAGCCCACTGACGCGACTACATTGAATTTACCAAAGGTACCGGTTTCCAGTTCATCTACATACACATCACCTTCAACCGCCTGAGCCTCACGTTTTAAGGTATAGGTACCCGACACGCCTGCGCTGATTTTACCCAGATCCACCAGCCAGCTTTTCTGAACATCGAAATCCAGACCTGACAAACGCGTTGCAGTCATGTTGTAACGACGGGCATCGGCTAACAAGTAAGCTGAGTTGCCATTCGCGTATAATGACTCAACGGGTGCGCCATCAATACGGAAGCCTTCAGTCGCTGCCAATGCTTCTTCCAGCGTTGGATTAATCGTGTAGTACGCCGCATAACCCGCCGTATTAAAGTACACGCTTGGTGTATAGAATGGCGCCAGGTTGATTGCGCTTGAGTAATCTACGTTGTAGTAAGTCATACTCACACTTAAATCTTCAGCAAAGTCCGGCGTCCAGTCGAAGCCCACGCTGTAAGACTCAGATTCTTCTGGCTTCAGACCATCACTACCACCGGCAAGTAAGATAGTGCCACGGAAGAAGTCTGTACCCGCAGCGTCACCCGCCAACCACGGACTGACCGGTAACACGATGGCTCGCGTATCAACTGCGGCACCGGTATCCGCTAAACTAGGTGCCTGGAATGAGGTGCCCCATTGTGCACGGATGCGCGTGTTTTCTGTTGGCTTATAGTCGATACCAATTTTAGGGTTTGTGGTACTGCCTACGTCGTTGTAGTCGTCATAACGCAATGAAGCAGTGAAATTGATTTCGCCAGCTGAGGAGTCCATCAACGGCATCATGACTTCACCAAACACAGACTTTACGTTGCGTGATGCTTCTGTTTCTACTAAGTCCAGCGCCCCTTCTGCACCGCCGCCAAAGGCCACTTCATAGTCCTGCTTAAAGTATTCTGCACCCACAGCCAAAAGGACTTCACCTGCAGGTAATTCCGCTATTGCACCATCCAACGTAGCGCGAATTTGATGATGGCTTTGCGTAGCATCACCGTAGCTGCCGTAATAACCCAGAATACTGTTCAGCACGCTCTGATCGGTTGCCGCCACATCATATGGATTCAGCGCCGTACTGGTATCTGTGCCAGCCAATGCTGCAGACAGTGCTGCAGAGTTGATACCGCGTTCAACGCCTTTGGTATGGGCCAGGCCATAGCTGTACGCCGCTTTCAGGCGCCAGTAGTTTGGCAGCTCGTAAGTAATTTCAGGAATAAACGCAAAGGCATCAAAATCACTGCCGTTTTTCGCCCCCAGTCCCACTACGTCGCTAAAATCAAACGCCACAGAATGACTGGTTTCTGAACCAATCGGCGAGAAATAAGGATTGTCGGCGGTGATGGTACCCGACGCACCAATATCAGAAAGCGAGTTTGTTGCGTCACCAGTGATATCTGCGCTCCACTCACTGTAGTAAGTCACAACGTCCACATAGGCATTGTCGTTCAGATCCTGTTGCAGTGACGCATATATCGTGGTTTTCTTTTCTTTAGGAACGTAAGAAATACCGTCTGTTGGGTCACAGGTATTTGCACCGGCTTCCCTGGAATCCATTTTGTAGTTCACACCGTCTACGGTAATCGTACCCGGGTTACACAGGTTTGAACGGTAGTCACCACCACCGTTTGCCGTGCTGTCGCCAGTAATGAAGTCGCGGTCTTTACCAAACACCTCGTCGTTTTGTGCGTGGTAAATGGAGATCATGCCTGAACCTGTGGTCCAGTCTTTACCCGCGGTAATGTTGAAAGTGCTGGCAGAGTAGCTGTCACCAAAACCACCTTCAGCACTGAACTCAACGCCATCAAAACGGTCGCGGGTGATAAAGTTAACTACCCCGGCAATGGCGTCAGAGCCGTAAATAGACGAGCCGCCATCCATTACGATTTCCAGGTTACTAATGACACCCGGTGGAATGGCCGACACATTAGGAATCGTTTGAATAATACCTGAACCAGGCATACGCATGCCGTTTAACAATAACAGCGTGGTGCTGCCGCCACCCACACCAATATCGCGCAACTTAGGCATTGGCATACCCTGGCCAATGTCAGTTGCCATGGTTGGACGGCTGTTGAACGTGCTGCTCATTTGCGGAATTTGCGCCAACAACTCGTTGCTGTCAGCGACACTGATCGCTTCAACCTCGGCGCTGTCGAAGCCCACGACATTGGTCCCAACGGGTGTTGCGCCCCGAATTAAGGTACCGGTAGCTTGTGCTCTTACTTCGATCTTTTCGACATCGTTGTCATTTTTTGCTTGATTTTCTTGCGAAAAAGCCTGACCAGATAAAGTAGAACCTACGAAAAGTGCTAATAAAGTTGGCTTAAACATGCCTGAATGTTGTCCTGATTGTGCCTTCATTTCAGTCTCCGATGCGGGGGTTACGCCCCTTAATTGTGTGTGCCCAACGTTAAACAATTCGTTAACATCTGGAGCGTAAACTAACCCAACAATCATGTTCAGTCAACACTAGTCAAACACAAACAATTGAAATCAACTGTTATAAAAATAGAACGCGAACGAAAATTTAATATTAAATAACAACAACTAACCACCTATTCAGCTTGTCATAGAACAAAAATTGATAGTTGGCATTAAAAAGATCAATGTGCAAAAATTTTGTAAAAAAATGAACGGTGTGCGTTTTACGTACACTCACTTTCAAATAAGAAACAATCAATTCATTGCAAATTCATTCACTCACACTATAATCGATTGCAACGAACCATTTACAATTACCATTAACCGGCAAGTCAATTATCCGACAGAATTGACATCGATAACAAAGACAATACTGTTATTCGCATAAAATTGTGTTGGAAAAGCTTGCCTGAACATCGGAGCTTTTTGCTTGTGAAAAACGTGTTCTACACATTGGCAGCGTTATTTCTGTCAATAAACCTAATCGCCTGTAGCATGGCATCGTCGCCTGGTGACGTCGCCGACTCAGCACTTTCGCTATACAAGTTAAGTACTGATTATACCAAAACGCCACTAGGCACAGATGTCCGGGCTCCTCGATTCAGTTGGGCAATGGCGACCTCAACGCCCGAGCGTAATGTAAAACAAACTGCATATCAGGTAGTAGTAACTGATGAATGGGGTAACACCGTTTGGGACAGTAAGAAGGTAAATAGCGCTTCGTCCATTCAGGTTGAATACGCCGGGGCAACGCTAAAGGCCAGAACGCGTTACAACTGGACGGTGACAGTGTGGGACAACCAAGACCGCCAAACCTCAAACGCTTCATGGTTTGAGACTGGTCTGCTTGATCCCACGCGGTCGGCCTGGCAAGGCGCTAAATGGATAGGCGCCCCGGAAGGCAGTATTACCTTTCACCCGGACTACCTGCCACTGTTCGATTTAACTGCCGGGATAACCATTCCGGCGGGTAATAACATGGCCGGCGTTGTATTCGCCGCCAATGATCCAAGGCTGATGACACCACATTTGAATGTTTATCAGCTAGCGAATAACAACAATGAAAGCTACTTTAAAGTCGTGCTGGATGTAAGTGGTTTAGCAGAAGCACCGGCTTCACCGGCAGAACTGCGCGTTTATCGTGCAGGCTACACACCGGATGACAATGCAAGTGTTCCGGTTGCGACCTTCCCAATAAAAGCCGACGTTATTGATGCAAACAATGCTCACCAGCGCCATGCGCTAACCATCCACAATGAATACGGTACGCTTACC
Source organism: Marisediminitalea sp. (assembly GCF_984433645.1). Lineage (NCBI taxonomy): Bacteria > Pseudomonadati > Pseudomonadota > Gammaproteobacteria > Alteromonadales > Alteromonadaceae > Marisediminitalea > Marisediminitalea sp. The sequence goes on along the minus strand of NZ_CFIDRX010000045.1, from coordinate 15,719 downwards.
CTGCAGGTCAATAATCGCAGTGATTTCTTTATTGGCGCTGATGATATCCCAGCCTCACCTTTCGACATGCTGTTTCCTCCGTTGATAAAAGGCGCAAAGGTCACCTTGAATCCGCTCGGCCATAACCATGACAACCTGACCTACGGCATGCTTAATGACATTGGCTTTTATGTTCCTCAGGGACAGACTGCGTACTTTGATTCGTTGACCGTTCGCAATATTCACGCACCAAACAACGTAATTTTCGATGCGTCGGTAACTGGCGAGTCTCAAAGCCTGTTCGCTGATATTCCGCAGGTTAGTGTCGACCAGGCACAGTATGTAGTAACTGCCGGCGAAAAAGACGCGCTGATCACAGCTCACCCACCAGCCAAAGGTGCGCCGGTGCTGCGAACGGCTTTTGACATGCCTGCCAAACCAGTCAAGAAAGCCCGGCTTTATGCAACAGCCAGAGGGATCTACGATTTCTATATAAACGGTAAACGCGTCAGTGATGACTACTACAATCCGGGACTCACGCAGTACAACAAAACCCACCTTTATCAAACCTACGACGTCACGCCGTTTTTACAGGATGGTAAAAATGCCATCGGCGCAGTACTGGGTGAGGGTTGGTGGAGCGGCTTGCTAAGTTTTGGCAATACCTGGAATGCGTTCGGCGACAGACAATCACTGCTGGCACAGCTAGTGATCACCTATGAAGATGGGTCTGAACATGTTGTGACAACTAATGAGCGTGATTGGCTATATTCGCAACAGGGCCCGGTTCGCTATGGCAGCCTGCAAATGGGTGAAGTGTATGACGCTCGCCTGGAAGATGATTTTGCCCGCTGGCATTCCGCCGATTACGACACTTCCAACTGGAACGCTGCCGTTGTTGTTCCTCTTGATGGTTCCGTATCGAAAAATGTGCGCCCTAATATGGCTCGTGAGAGCCAGAGTCTGGATTACTCGCAAATGCAGCTTATCGGTCAAATCGGTGAGACTGCTGGCGTATATACCACACTAACCGCGCAGTCGGTGAAAGAAGTGAAACCCGGCGTTTACATTTATGACATGGGGCAGAATATGGTTGGCGTGCCTTCTTTGCACTTCCCAGAAGGAAAAGCCGGTCAAACAGTCACGCTCAGAGTGGGCGAAATGCTCTATCCGAATTTGCCGGAGTCAGGCCCGAATGTGGGTATGCTGATGACAGAAAATTATCGGGCCGCATTGAGTCAGGATATCTATATTATGAAAGACGGCGAACAGCATTATTCGCCGCGCTTTACGTCTCACGGTTATCAGTATCTGGAAATCAGTGGTCTGGACAAGCCCCTTCCACTGGAGTCAGTGCAAGGTTTGGTCACCAGTTCAGTGCAATCGTTGACCGCCTCTTACGCGTGCTCAGATGACACGGTCAATCAGCTTTGGTCGAACCTGGTGTGGTCGAATGTAGACAACTTTTTGTGGGTACCCACAGACTGTCCGCAGCGCAACGAACGCATGGGCTGGTCGGGTGATATTAATGTATTTGGCAGAACGGCGACCTATGTCAGTAACGCTTCGCCGTTCTTGCGTCGTCACTTACAGGCCATGCGTGATACGCAATCCACAGATGGACGTTATGCTGACATCGCGCCTGTCGGTGGCGGTTTCGGCGGCATATTGTGGGGCTCAGCGGGCATTACTCTGCCCTGGGAAAATTATCTCCAGTATGGAGATACCAGCATGCTTGAAGAGCACTACAATTCAATGCAACGCTACATGACCTACCTGGAAGGGACGATCAACCCGGTAACGGGCCTCATTATGGATGCAGGCTTGGGCGATTGGCTTGGTCCGCAAAACTTCCAGTTGGGGTCGGCGTACCTGGCCAGCGCGTACTATATTTTTACGCTAGACATTATGTCTGAAGTCGCAACGGTCCTGGGTCACGACGAAGACGCCGCCTTCTATGCACAATCTGCGAACACGCGACGTGAACATTTCGCCAACACATTTGTGAATGATGAGCAAAAAGCCTTGGGTAAGGTGAGTAATGCCTCGATGTTCGACGCCATGGCCGGAGAGCTGAAGACAGTGGTCGCAGATACGCAAACCGCTTACGCTGTTGGCCTGGCCATGGGCGCGTTTGAAGACGCTGCAAAAGACACCATGGCTGCCAACTTAGCGAGAACAGTGTCGCGAGCCAACGTTGACGACAACGGCGTGGAACGACCGCCCTACTCGCTGATGACGGGCTTTATTGGTACCGCCTGGATCAGCCAGTCGCTGAGTGAGCACGGTTATAGTGAAGAAGCCTATAAACTACTGTTAAACGATCAGTATCCGTCGTGGTTGTATCCGGTAGAGCAAGGTGCAACCACTATTTGGGAACGCCTGAACGGCTACACGGTAGAGAATGGATTTGGTGGCAACAACAATATGAATTCATTCAACCACTACTCGTTTGGCGCTGTGGGCCAGTGGTTAATGCAATACAGCGGCGGTATTCGCCGCGGCGAGCCGGGCTTCAAATCGTTTGTACTGGCACCGGAAATAGACCCGACAAACAGCATTACTTGGGTCGATGCCAGCTACGACTCCTTGTACGGCACCATTGTGAGTCAATGGAAACGTGAGGGCGACAAGCTGATCTACATGGCGACTGTGCCAGCCAACACAGACGCTAGGCTTATCCTGCCAGCGTCCTCTGTGTCGCAAATTACAGAGGGCGGAATTGCGCTTACCGAAGCCCCAGGTATCTCTGATGTTCATGCAACAGAGCAAGGCGTCTCAATGACATTAGGATCGGGTAAATACAGCTTTACGATTACCCCGTAACACAGCCTCTTTGGCACGTAAATACAACAAAGCCGGGCACGTTAACGTAGCCCGGCTTTTTTATTTGAATTTGTATTAGTGCTGGCTTTTCGCCTGTTTAACACAGTTAAACACGCAATCCGCTATTGCTGGCGGTGTACCACTTACGGTATGAGAACCCATAAAACGCGATATACAGATAGCATACCAGCGGCACGATAAAGGCAAGCTGTACGCCAATAGTATCGGCCAACACACCTTGAAGCAATGGTACGATAGCGCCACCCACAATCGCCAGACACAACAAGCCTGAACCTCGGCTGGCGTCGTTGCCCATGCCCTGAATAGCCAGGCTAAAAATAGTTGGGAACATAATGGAGTTACATAATCCCACCGCCAAAATAGCCAGCATGGCGAACTTGCCACTGCTCAGCATTGCCAGCGAGACCAGCACAACAGCTCCTATTGCATGCACACCCAACACTTTAGCTGGCGAGAAACGCGTCATGACTGCCGCGCCAATGAACCGTCCAACCATGGCGCCGCCCCAATAGTAAGCGACATAATTCGCAGCCTCATGCTCTGGCAATCCCATAACGGTGGGTTCACCAATAAAGTTAACCAAAAAGCTACCAATAGCAACTTCTCCACCTACATAAACAAAGATACCAACAGCGCCCAGCAGCAAATGAGGATAAGCCGTAAGGGGTGTTTTTACTGCAGTCTGGCGAGTACCTTGTTCATGAATGGCCGGCAACTTCAACCAAGCAAACACCAAAGCGAGCGCAAATAAAGTAGCTGCCAGGATCAGGTAAGGCATCTGTACGCTGGCGGTTTTCTCGGCTTCAGTTGTGGCCTGAGATACCGCAGCTAAAATTAACGCACCACCTATTAATGGGGCTACGGTAGTACCTAATGCGTTAAACCCTTGCGTCAGTGTGAGTCTGGCAGGTGCGGTTTTTGCTGTGCCCAACGCGGCAACATAAGGATTAGCCGCCACTTGAAGTAGCGTAATTCCGCTGGCCAGCACAAACAGCGCCAGCAAGAAAAACGGATACCAGTGCAGTGCTGCAGCAGGATAGAACAACGCGCATCCTATCCCCGCTACGGTTAATCCGCCCACCAGGCCTTTTTGGTGACCAATCCGATGCACAATCACACCGGCTGGCACCGACATGACAAAATAGGCGGCAAAAAAGCAGAACTGGATCAGCATTGCTTCCGTGTAATTTAAATCGAACTGTGCTTTTAAATACGGGATCAGAATGTCATTCAGACAAGTGATGAATCCCCACATAAAAAACAAACTGGTAAGTGCGCCCAATGCGAAGCGGTAATTGCCCTGCGAGGAGCTGGATTGCGGTGTACCGGGCATAGAAACGGCCATGTGGTGTTCTCCTGGATAATGAATACAATAAAGCTCCCGGGCAACTGATTGCCGGGAGCTTTGATTAGCAGGTAGCGTAAAATGCTACGGATTAATTAGGTGTTACTGGGGTGAAATCTCAGCCACGGGTGCAGGTGGTGTCAGGGTCGCCAACACTTTCTCAACAACGATGGATTCGGGAATATTTACCGTCACCTGTTGCGCGATATTCTGGGAAGAATGCCCTACGTGGAAGGTGTAGTCTCCCGCTTCCACCACCCATGCTCGTTGTTGTTCACTGAAGGAAGCCAACTGTTTTGCTGTTACTGAAAACGTGAGCATTTCAGTCGAGTCAGGTTGTAAAGACGCCGTTTTGTTAAACGCAACCAGCGACTTGCTGGCTTTGGGCAGGTTACCAGCAGGTGCAGTCACATATACCTGAACCACTTCTTTACCTGGCAGTTTACCTTTGTTACTCACGGCGGCTTTGATAGTAAATTCAGCCGGATTTTCAGATGGCTGCACCGTAACCTTGCTGATGCTGAAATCGGTATACGACAAACCATAACCAAACTCATAGGCCACCGGGACATTAAAGGTGTCGTAGTAGCGATATCCGACATAAATACCGTCTACGTAGTCGAACTGCATATGCTTACCAACAAACAATCCGATATACGGATCTTTTACTGTTTCTTCAGACGTTGGCTTCCCCGGGAATACGGTGGCTGTCGGATTGTCGCCGTAAGCGAGCGGGAATGTCGTTGCCAGACGACCTGACGGATTGACTTTGCCTGTCAGTACATCCACCAGCGCATTGCCTGCCTCTTGTCCGCCTTGCCAGGGTAAGACAATCGCGTCAACGTGCTCTCGCCAACTCGCGACTTCAACAACACCGCCGGTATTCAGCACTGCAACAACGGGCTTACCCGCTTTGTGATAGGCTGCGCTCACTTGGGCAATCATAGACAGTTCGGCGTCGGTTAAGTTGAAATCAGCGTCAAGTTTGCGATCCTGAAATTCGCCTGCATTTCGACCAATTGTGATCAGGCCGACATCACTGGCTTCAACGGCATCACTCAACAACGCCTCTGGCACACTGAACTCAGGCAGCGGAGATTGCAGTTCAAAAAAGTGTTTCTTGGGTGGTCGCTTAGCAGCTTCTGCCGCCATGAACGCAGTATAGGCTTCTTTCAATGGCTCGAACACCGGTACATTAGCGTTATTCAGGCCATCGACCAACGACACGGTATAAGCCTCATTTACATCACCACTGCCGGTGCCCCCGGCAATGAAGTCATAACTGGTGTTGCCAAACGCAGCGATTTTAGTATCACTTTGGATGGGAAGCGCGTGATTGGTATTTTTCAGCAACACCACCCCTTCTGCAGCTGCCTGTCTGGCCACCTGCGCATGCGCGTCTAAATCCGGCTGGTTGCTATAGGCATAGTCATTATAGGAAGGCGACTTAAGCAGCGTCTCGACGATGCGCTGTAAGTTGCGGTCTAACGTGGTTTCTAGCAACGTGCCATTGTTAACCGCATCGATGATAGCCTGGCGCTGATCGGGCATACCAGGCATGATCAGGTCATTGCCCGCCTGCATTTGCGCTGGGGCACTATCACCGGCAAACCAGTCAGTCATCACCAGCCCTTCGTATCCGAATTCATCGCGCAACACTGTTTCCAGCAACACTTCATCCTGGGAGGTGTAGACACCATTGACCTTGTTATATGACGTCATGATCGCCCAGGGCTGAGACGCTTCAATGGCAATCTCAAAACCGCGCAGATAGATTTCTCGATAGGCTTGTTCGTTAATATGGGCGTCCAGCCACATACGACTGGTTTCGGCGTTGTTCGCAACAAAGTGTTTAATAGTAGTGCCCACGCCATGCGCTTCGACACCATTGACAATGGAAGCGGCCATCAGCCCGCTAACCAAGGGATCTTCCGAGTAATATTCAAAGTTCCGCCCTGCCAACGGATTGGCATGAATGTTCATACCCGGTGCCAGAAAGAGGTCAACACCGTATTCTTTCACCTCTTCTCCCATGGCATCGCCCACCTGTGTAACCAGTGCGGTATTCCAGGTTGACGCCAGTGCAGTCGCAATGGGGAATGCAGTAGCGAAATAGCTTGCGGTATCATTGTCTCTGGTAGGAGAAATGCGCAGCCCAGCAGGTCCGTCGGCCAATACCATTGCTGGGATGCCTAGCTCTGGGATTGCAAATGTTGATCCAGCAGCACCCGGGACTTTCTCAGAGCCGCCCACGTTATTGAGCTGGAAGCCGGTGCCAGTTAGCAAGTGAGCTTTTTGCTCAAGCGATAACAATGAAATCAGATTTTTTGCGCGACTTGTTACATCCAGCGCCGGGTTTTCGTAATCGTCCATCACACCATTTTGGTTTCTGTCAGTAAAGGCTGTCTCAACAGAGGAAGTGTTAGATGTGGTATTACTGCCACCACACGCAGATACGCCTGCAACAGCACATGCCAATAAAGTTCGCTTAAAAAATGAAGTCATAGTAGTTCTCACAGAATCGCCAAAAATGACATCGATATCATTTCAACAGTACAGAAATTACGAGCCAAGTGACGAATTACATTGTTAACAAGATAAATACATCCTGCAACTTTATGACATCGATGTCAATTTGGGATTCATATTTATTTAACAAATAAGCAGAACTTGAATTAGCTGGTCGTTTTACGACAAACAAAAATCATCAATAATGTTTTATTTGAACCGATTTGCGTTAAATGCGTTTCGATGTTCTCAAAAGTGAATAAAGTCGATAAAATGAATAAAAGCGAAGCGTCTGGCAAAAATTTGGCCAGACCACAAAAGCACCCTACACAATAAATTAAAAAAGGTTAGCACATGGGTAAGGCGACAATCGGCGATGTTGCGAGAGCAGCCGGCGTGTCTGTTAAAACGGTATCCCGGGTCATCAATAACGAAAGCGGTGTAAAAGACGCAACACGTCAACGCGTCGCGGAGATCGTAAAGCAACTGGATTACCGGCCTAATCTGAATGCCCGTAGCCTACGAACCCGCCAATCCTACCTGTTGGGCGTTTTGTTCGTCGACTACAGCGGTAACTTCTATTCACACAGTATTCTTACCGGCGCTATCGAGGCCTGTGATCAGGCCGGTTACAATTTGCTGATCCGTCCGTTAAAAATTAACGACGAAGGGTTTGAGCCTATCATTAAGCAGATGCATGAACGCTCGAAGCCCGACGGCTACCTTATTTGCCCGCCACTGTGTGATGACCCCAACGTCATCTCTCTGATGGATGAATTGGATGTGCCTTATGTGCGAATCGCGCCACTTCATTCAGAAGGTTCTCCTTATGTTCGCTGTCAGGAAGAGGCCGCGAGTCAAAAAGCGGTGGAACATTTAATTAACCTGGGCCACCAGCGCATTGCGATGCTCAGTTATTTGAAAGGTCACGGCGCTGGCGCCTGGCGTTTGGCTGGATATAAGGCCGCCCTGGACAACTATAATATTCCCATTGTGTCAGAATACATCGAAGAGTATGGCTACGACGAAGAGCCCAATATTCTGGACACGGTGATCCGCAGATTGCTCACAAAAACCAGCGTCCGACCCACCGCCATATTCTGTGTAAACGATACGCTTGCTGCATCGGTTTACCGTATTGCCAGCCAGATGGGCCTGAAAATTCCTTACGATATTTCAATTGTAGGATTTGACGACGACCCTATGGTGGAAAACCTGTGGCCTCCCCTAACGACCATACGTCAGCCCATTTCTACCATGGGCAACTATGCGGCCAGAATGCTGATTAAAGCACTTGGTAACAAGCAACAGGCATTGGAGTTACCTGCTTTAGACTGTGAGTTGGTGTTGCGAAGTTCAACCGGGCCAAACTTGCCAGATTAAATCTCCAGTTTGAGTTTAAGGACTAAACTACGACGGTGCTTTCGTCCGCCACAAAGTGCATTCAGACACAAAAAAGGGCCGAAACGGCCCTTTTTACTTGTCTTGAATCAGACTTATTTCGCCAGGCTGGCCAGCAGTCCGTTTAAGTTTTTAACAAAGGTCGCCGGATCTTTCAGGCTACCCTGCTCTGACAGTGCAGCTTGGTCGAACAATACCTCAGTCCAGTTCTTGAACAAGGTCTCATCCTGGACATCAGCCAATAACTTCACTAACTGGTGCTCCGGGTTCAGTTCAAAGTGATACTTCACTTCTGGCACAGGCTGTCCAGCTGCTTCCATCAGTTTCATCATCTGAGTAGTCATACCGTTGTCATCTGCTACGATGCAAGCAGGCGATTCGGTAAGGCGGTGAGTAAATTTCACGTCCAGTACTTTCTCGCCCAGCGCGGTTTTAGCACGCTCTAACACACCTTCGATTTGCTTCTCAGCTTCTTCCTGTGCTTTCTTGGTTTCTTCGTCATCAAGATCGCCTAAGTCCAGGTCGCCACGAGCAATTGAATGCAGTTGCTTACCGTCGAACTCGTTCAGGTGCTGCATTAACCACTCGTCAATGCGCTCACCCATTAGCAATACCTCAATACCTTTCTTCTTAAAGATCTCAAGGTGAGGACTGTTTTTCGCAGCCTGGTAGCTGTCAGCAGTCACATAATAAATTTTGTCCTGGCCTTCTTTCATACGAGAAATGTAGTCAGCCAGAGACACGTTTTGCGTGCTACTGTCGTTGTGTGTTGATGCAAAGCGTAATAAGCCTGCAATCTTTTCTCTGTTCGAGAAGTCTTCTGCCGGGCCTTCTTTCAACACATTACCAAACTCGTTCCAGAACAGCTGGTATTTCTCTGCGTCATTTTTGGCCATACGCTCAAGCATTTGCAGAACGCGCTTAGTACAACCCTGACGCAGGGTTTGCGTGATCTTGTTGTCTTGCAGAATTTCACGCGATACGTTCAGCGGCAAATCGTTGGAATCGAGCAAGCCTTTCACAAAGCGCAGATAAGTCGGCATGAACTGCTCAGCGTCATCCATAATGAATACGCGCTGTACATACAGCTTCAGGCCGTGGCTCTGCTCTCTGTTCCACAAGTCAAACGGCGCTTTGCTTGGAATATACAGGAGGCTGGTGTATTCCGTTTTACCTTCCACTTTATTGTGCGCCCAGGTCATCGGGTCAGCAAAATCGTGGGAGATGTGCTTGTAGAACTCAGTGTATTCTTCGTCGGTGATTTCAGACTTGTCGCGTGTCCACAATGCCGTCGCTTTGTTTACGGTTTCCCATTCTCCTGGCTGACCAGGGATTTTCTCACCGTCCGGTCCTTCGGTCTCTTCTACCGGCGCTTTCCACATTCTTACCGGAATACTGATATGGTCGGAGTATTTGCTGATAATCGAACGCAAACGCCAGTCATCGGCAAACTCTTTTTCATCATCGCGCAGGAACAACGTAATTTCAGTGCCGCGCGTCTCTTTGTCGATGTTACCGACGGTAAAGTCACCTTCACCGGCAGAGGTCCACTCAACACCCTGATCAGCTGGCTGACCGGCAGCCCTTGTGCGAACAACAACTTTGTCTGCAACGATAAACGCTGAGTAAAAACCCACACCAAACTGACCAATCAACTGAGAATCTTTCGCCGAATCGCCCGACAGTTTGCTGAAGAAGTCTTTGGTACCAGACTTCGCGATAGTACCTAAGTTTTCGATAACTTCATCGCGGGTCATACCTATGCCGTTATCGGCAATAGTCAGCGTGCCAGCGTCTTTGTCGACACTCAGTTTTACGCATAGATCGCCATCGTTTTCGTACAAGCTGTCATTTTCTAATGCTTTAAAGCGCAGTTTGTCTGCCGCGTCAGCAGCGTTAGAGACAAGCTCACGTAAAAAGATTTCCTTGTTCGAATAGAGTGAATGGATCATCAAATGCAGAAGTTGTTTTACTTCCGTTTGAAATCCATGAGTTTCTTGATGGGCCACGTCAGCCATAAACCAGATTCTCCTAGTCAGATAGAATAATTCAGAAACGAAAGTGTGGACGCGAAGAGGGAATTTCAACCGTGCAGAACGAAAAAACCAGCAAAAAAGTAAGGGTTAGAGCAAAGGCTGATTAGAAAGCGTGCAACTCGTTGCTGGTTGCACGCTGAATTAGGTAAATTAGAGTGTACGGCGCCCGGAAAAGGCATGGGTAAGTGTATTGCCGTCAATATATTCCAGTTCACCACCAATAGGCACACCATGGGCGATTCGACTGGCAGCAACCTCGTGTTTTTGACAAAGCTGAGCGATGTAATGTGCGGTAGCTTCGCCTTCGACCGTGGGGTTGGTGGCCAAAATCACTTCTTTCAGTGAGCCGTCGGCAATGCGGGTTTCCAGTTCATCCAGGCCTATTTCGCCAGGCCCGATACCGTCAATTGGCGACAGATGTCCCATCAGTACAAAGTAAGTCCCTTTAAAGGACATGGTTTGCTCAATGGCCATCACATCCTGCGGACTTTCCACTACGCAGAGCTGGCCGCTTTCCTGGCGTTGTGGATGCTGACAAATGTCGCACACACTTTGTTCGGTAAAGTTTCTGCACTGCTGGCAATGACCGATGTGCTCCATGGCATTATGAAGGGCTGCACTCAATGTAAGTGCACCATCGCGATTGCGCTCCAGCAAGTGAAACGCCATGCGCTGCGCGCTTTTGTTGCCTACCCCGGGTAAGCAGGTAAACGCGCTGATTAACTCAGCCAGCATTGGACTGTACTTCATAAAATGCGTGCCTTTTCTAATTAACGTGTATTTGTTAAAGCGGATAAAGTCATGCTTTAACGTTATGTTCGTATAGTAAGTCGAATTATAAAGAAATCCTGACGGATTGTTAGATGAAATAGCGTCTATTAAAAGACTCAGGCTACTACGACGTTTCCCTTAATTTGGCTCAAGCCAATGTGTGCAATCGTTCCCGCATTGAATTCAATACAATCGGATTCTATGCCGTCTGAAAAAATAACACCGTTTTCAGCCATTTTCGAGGTAAGCGTGAGCCGTTGTTGTGACGTAATCTTGCCGAACGTAAACTCGCATTGCGTAACGTGGGAAGGAAATGGCTCTCTAACACTGTAATACAAAAAATGGCTATTCCAGGCAAAACCTTTTTCCAGGCCCTTACGAACCGGCTGCCCGGCAATACCGCTGGCACCTGCTAATATACTTTTAAACCATCCCGTAGATCCAAGCCCCGTAGAGACAATCACCCCGGAAGAACTCTGCTCCTCGACATGCTCGCCAATTGCCAGTTTATATCGTGCCGATGTATGTGATTTAGGCCCAATGAACAAATCATTAACGGCCAAAAGGCGTTGTCCCAGATTTGTATTAACTTCAGCCAGACTCACCGAGGATATTTTTACTGCGCTCACAATCAATTGATTCACTACATCAACTGCATCTTCAGGTAAAAACGGCAACAACACGCCATCAAACAAATCAGGCAGTGGATTGATTCCAATAATTGGCTGGCCATTTAAGTACTTCATTACATTAGCCACCAGCCCGTCCTGCCCTAAGACTACTACAATATCGTCTCTCGCAAATTGAAAACTGGGCAGAAAGCTCCGCTCAAGCACCATCACTCTGGCGTGTTGAGCAAGTGTGCTTTGAATTTTGTCCAGCGTCTGCTGAAAACGGTTGTGTTCATCAAGATATCCTTCAAAGGACTCGCCTAAATGCTCGAGGTAAAATTTAGCCTGACCCACCGTGCAATACTTTTCTTTCAACTCCTGTAAACGCGTTTTTCTTACAACGATTACGACTTTGCGATCGGTACTCATTGCCCCTCTCCTTAACGAATCAGCGACTGTAACAATTCAGGAGAGAAATTAAGGCTACCCACTTTGTTTTCACCTTTAGTCAGGTTTTCAATGGCCTGCGCGATAAGTTGTTCAGGACGAGCTGCATTTATACTCATCACTTTCAAACGCTCTAAATCAATATCGTTGAACGCTGCAAGTTGAGCTTTGAGATCGTACGCCTTGGCATCGGCCTGGGCTTTGGTATTGGCATTTTCCAGTTCTACTAACTCGGCGCGTTTACGCTCGTTGTCGGTTCTGGCTAGCAGCTTTTCCTGATCCATGTTGAACTGCTGTTGGAGCTTTTCGCGCTCTGCTTCCAGTGCTTGCTTTTCCAAGTCCTGCTGCTTACGAGCAATGGCTTTCTCAGTCTCTAACTCTTCTTCACGTACTTGCTTTTCCTTTTCTATACTCGACAAACGGCGTGCATAAATAGCATTGTCAGCATCACGTAACAACGCTTCACGCACTTCAGCTTCAAGGGCTTTAGCTGTTTCTGGTGCAGGAGAAATCGCAGTTAGCGACACTTCGGTAATTTCAACGCCTAAACGCTGTAGATAGCTTTGTGCCGGTAGTTGTTCCTGTAATGCTGTGGTGAGTACCTTGGCACTGCTCAATGCTTGTTGCAGATTCATTGACTCCACTGCGTTACGCACCACTACCTGAACACTGCGCATAATGCGCTCGTCGAGTCCTTCTGGCTCATCTGATAAATACATGCCTTTCGCATTAATTGAAAAATTGATCATCTGTGCAGCAGCTTCAGGGCTATCAATACGAAACGTTATTTGGCCCTGCACGGTGATTTCCTGAAAATCCTTGGTTTTCATGCGAAATACAAAGGGTAATTCCTTACTGCTTAATGGCACCGCCACAATAGACGCATTCGGTGCATAATAATAAAAACTGGTGCCTCGCCCCTGTAGCTTCACCTCGCCATTTTTAAACAGCATCACGTGTGTAGACGGATCGGCTTTGTAAAAGTTAATTCCAAACATAATTCATTCCTCTTTTTCATTAAAATGTCCCAGTGACACTTTTAATATATGTCCATGAGACATTTTTGTAAATACAAAAATCTACTGATTTTTTTATATTTGCAATAAGGTGTTGAATTGACGACAATTAATGTCACAAAGACACATAATGAGAAATCATCATGATAACCAGCCCTCTGCTTACTATCGACAACGTACTATTCACCGTGCACGATGGCACCCTCAAAGTGCTCATGGTGAAGCGCTCTATCGAGCCCTATTCAGGGTTGTGGGCGTTACCTGGCGGTATTGTGGACCCGGCTACTGACAGTTCAACAGAAGACACTGCGCTGCGAAAGTTAAGAGAAAAAGCTGGTGTGCGGCCTAATTACCTTGAACAGCTGGAAGTGTTCTCCGGGCATGACCGGGACCCGCGGGGGTTTACCGTTACCATTGTGTATTATGCATTAATTGGTTATCAGCAAGCAGAAGTACACATTAACACTGTAGACGATGCGGAATGGATATCCCTTCCTCAAATTGACCAATTGAATCTGGCATTTGACCATCACAAGATCATTAACGTGGCGCTGGAGCGACTGCGTCAGAAAACCCTTTATTCCATGGTACCCGTATTCTGTTTACCTACCTTGTTCACCATTTCAGATCTAAAACAAGTCATTGAAACAATTATTGAAAAGCCTATACAACGAAAATCGCTGATGCGCCGGGTTGAAGCCAGTGGCATGTTTGAAGAAGTGGACGAAAAAGCCGCTACAGGTAAGCGAATGGCGCAACTGTATAAACTCAAAGACAACTTTAACATCGTTAACTTTGAACGGAATTTGAGCTTTTAATAAAAGTCGCGCCTTTCAGTTGAATTACTAACATTTACTAAAACCGCAATATTTTGTACAAAAAAGCCCCGGTGAAAACCGGGGCTCTCTAAAATTGTGTTGCTTGAGAGTTATCCCGAAGCAATCATTTACTTACCAGAAGTTAAAACGGCATTTTGAAGCCAGGTGGCAGTGGCATGCCACCCGTTACTTCTGACATTTTCTCTTTAGAAGTTTCCGCAACACGGCGCGCGGCATCGTTGAAAGCGGCAGCGACTAAATCTTCAACCATGTCTTTGTCGTCGTCCATTAGAGACTCGTCGATGTCTACGCGGCGTACGTTGTGGTTACAGGTCATCGTTACTTTAACCATACCTGCGCCTGATTCGCCAACGACTTCCAGGTTAGCTAAGTCTTCCTGGGTTTTCTGCATGCGCTCCTGCATTTGCTGCGCTTGCTTCATGATGTTGCCCATTCCACCTTTAAACATAATCTTTTCTCACTCTTGTGTAGTCAATAACACTATTTCGATTAAATATTAACGAGGTTCAATGCTGTCTTGCACAACCTCTGCGTTAAATGCGCCGATCATCGCCAGAATGGTATCGTCTTGCTGAATCACTTGTCTGGCGTACTGTTTACGCATTTGATTAATTTGTTGTTGTATCTGATACGGCGTTTTTTCAACGTTGCCGTACACCAGCGTTACATTTACAGGCTTTGATAAAACACTGTTCAACGCTTCAGTTAGCTGCGGCACAGTCCCCTCATTTACCAAATGCTCCTGGCTGGGATCCAACGTCATGGTGACGTTCTCGCCTTCTTTGGCAAACCGGGAGTTTAACGCTATTTGCTTTAACAAACCGGCAATTGGCATTGCTTCAATTAGTGCACTCCATTTATCAATTTGACTGGCGTGTAATAATTTATCGCCATTCTCCAGATATGGGGGCAAGTCACTGTCAAATTCAATAGCTGTAGGCTGGGTTGTTGATACCTCTTGCGGTTCATTTGCCACAGGCGGCGTATTGCTTTCGGAAAAATCAGGTTGTGATTGCACGTCCGGCTGCGCATCTACAGCCGCAGAGGGCTCTGTAGTAAGCTCACTGGAGGCCTCTTTGACATCGTCTAAGCTAACTACACTTTCAGTGCTAACGGACTCTTCAGCACCTGCCGTTACCCACGGTGGTGGCTCATCGGCGGCTTGCGTTTCTGTATTTGTAGATGTCGCGTGCTCGTTTGTTGCAACAGGTAAAGACTGTTCCAAACGCGGTTCCATACCAACGGCTTCAGATTCGACACTGGCGTCAGGCTTTGGTCGCTCTGGCCGCTGCAGTGTGCGTTCCTCACTAGGTGGCTTTTTTGCGGCCGAGGCTTTGTCCTCCATGGCCTGCTGTTTCAGGCGCTGGCGCAAAGCGAGCATCGCTTCCGTAGAGGCGGCTGCGGGTTGAGGCTCACTGGGTTGTTGAGATTCCGGTTCCAGATTCTGTCCAGCGGGCTCAAAGTGCTGTGGCGGCATGTCCTGTGGTATGTCGTAACCACCGCTCTCAGGCGGATAGTCGTACTGGTCGTCTGGCGGCCCAACCTGACTCTGCCGACGAAAATCCTCGGCTTCGTCCATTAACTGTGCGGCTTGGGAATCGAGGCGTTGCGTTTCTTCGCCTTGCGGCTGGAACGCAGGTTCGTTTTGTAGCACTTCCGGCTCGGATGGTGCCGCGGCGTTAGCCTCAGAAACACTGTTCTCTTGCACCGGCGCAGCAGTAGCTTGAGGCTGTTCATTGGCCTCCGGCTCTGGCGCGGCGGCAATTTGCTCAACCGAGGCCTGGGGCGCGGTTACATTGCCAGAATTGTGTTGCGTTTCCGGCTCAGGAGCGACCGGAGCTGCTTGGGTTGTAGCACCACCAGAAGCCGGAGGATTAGCGATAACCGTCTCTGCGTCGTCGATGGGCGTTACTGGCGCA